>DASSGE010000148.1:0-7564 GCA_035693605.1 Binatia bacterium | reverse complement strand
CCGAAGTTAGACTGGTAAACACCGACGTGATACGCCGCGACTTGAGAAAATCCACCAGGCGCACGAGCATTGTTTTGGCTTCCCGCTCACTGCCAATTTCGGTCAGGTTAGTGATCGGATCGACCACCACCGCCGCCGGATTGAAATCGCCGATCTGCTTTATCATTAGCGCCAGATGCGATTCCAAGCCTTGCAAATGCGGCCGCGCGGTCTGGAATCGCAAAAGATCGCGCTCCACCCAACGGCGGAGATCGATGCCGATGGAGCTCATGTTGCGCATAATTTGCCGCTGCGACTCCTCGAAGGCGAAATACATGCAATGCTCGCCGCGCGCGCAAGCGGCATCGACAAAGTGCGCCGCAACCGAAGTCTTGCCTGCGCCGGCTGTGCCGGATAGCAGCACGCTGCTGCCGCGATAGTAGCCCTGCCCATCGAGCATCCCATCGAGTTGGGGAATGCCCGTCGAGATGCGGTCCGTGGGAGCATCATGATCCAAACCCATGGACGTGACCGGCAAGACCATGAGCCCCTGGCTTTCGATCAAAAACGGATATTCATTGGTGCCGTGCGACGAACCGCGGTATTTGACCACGCGCATGCGCCGGGTCGACACCTGGTCGATGACCCGATGATCGAGCAGCACGACGCAATCAGAGACATATTCTTCTAAACCATTGCGCGTGAGCGCGCCGGCGCCCCGTTCAGCCGTGATCACGCCGGTGACGCCGCGATCCTTGAGCCAGCGAAACAAGCGGCGCAGTTCGGCGCGCAGCACGGCTTCATTGGGCAAGGCGGCAAACAGCGCTTCGATGGTATCGAGCACGACGCGCTTGGCATTGACTTTGTCGATGGCGTGGCCGAGCCGGATAAACAAGCCTTCGAGATCGTATTCGCCGGTCTCTTCGATCTCGCTGCGCTCGACGCGGACGTAATCGATCACGAGCTGGTTATGTTTGATCAGTCCGTCTAGGTCGAAGCCGAGACTGGCGACGTTCTCGGCCAACTCGGTTTCGTTCTCCTCGAACGCCATGAAAACGCCCGGATCGCCGAATTGGGTCGCGCCGCGGTAAATAAATTCCATGCCGAAGAGTGTTTTACCGGCGCCGGCGCTGCCGGTGATAAGCGAGGTCCGGCCGCGCGGCAAACCGCCGCCGGTGATTTCGTCGAAACCAGTGATGCCGGTTGGCGCTTTGGCGAGAGCCGGTTGTCGAGCTTTGGATGAGTTTGGTTTTGCCATATCCCTACGCAGTGTTCGAAATGAAATGCACTATCTTAACGTCAGACGAACGAAAATCACCGCGCTTATAAATGCAAAAAAACCAATCCGGCAAAATAAGTTTCTGTTTCATAGCAAAAAATAATCGGTGCAGCAAAAAATAACCAGTTGAAAAGTAATAATTTTTCTGACTTTTTTGGACGCATGTCCCAGTAACGGGACAAACGAGCTTGTTGTTAAAAAATTTCGGGATTTGTCGCCTGAACTGCTATCGACAAGCCAACTACGAATTGACAAGTCTGCGAAACCGTCGCGGAAAGATACCGGTTAATTGGCATTAACGATAGCCACGATTCGCCGACAAATCTGCAGTTGCGCGAAAGGTCGAGATCATAGAGCTCAAGAGCTTGTACTGAAGTTGCGCAATGTCAATGTCAATCCCGACTCGACAGCGATTTTCCATCGCTGGCACTGTAATACGCCGCGACGTCACGCATTTGTCCGTCGCTCAAATGCGGCGCGACATGTTGCATCAGATGCGCATGGCTGGTGCCGCCGCGGGTGCCGGCTTTGAAAAGTTGCAACTGCAAAATTATATATTCGGCGTATTGGCCGGCTAGCTCGGGATAGATCGGATTGCGCCGCGGCTGGCCGGGACCGTGACAGTCGGCACAAGCAGGAATCTTTTTTTCCGGCACGCCGCGATTTGCAATTGCCTGGCCGCGCTCGTGAGCGGCGCCATCGGCGCTAATCGATAGGGGTCGCGGTTCGAGTCCCGCGTAATAGCGTGCCACTGCGATAATGGTTTCCTCGCTCAAACTCGCGCTGCTCGGTTCCATCATGCCGCTGTGACGCCGGCCTTGAGCAAAAGCATTGAGCGACGCAATAATATAATTGATCCGTTGGCCGGCAATCACCGGGGCGGCGCCGTCTCGCCCCCAGCCGTCCGGCCCGTGACAGCGCGCGCAGTTTTCTACCACCGCACGGCGCGCAGCCTCAGGGGCAGATTCGAGCCCGCGCAGCGACCTTACCGCCGCGTCATCAGCGAGTTCACCACGCGCGATGCGCGTATACGACGCGCTGTCGAGCTGCGGCAGACGGCGCAGGAAAGCGACCAGCGCCCAGACTTCGTCGTCGCGATTGCGCGCCGGCCACGCCGGCATGCCGGTAAACTTGATGCCGTGTTTGACCATGTAAAAAAGTTCCGCGGCTTGCCACTTATGCATACGCCGTGGCAGATCGACCGGATGCGGCGTCATCTGCGCCGCGATACGCGGCTGGCGCATCTGCGGCGCGCCATGACAAGGACGACAACCGATATCGAAATAGGCGCCGCCTTTGACGATCATACGCGGGTCATCGAGGTGCGGCGGTTCGACACCGAAAGTGTGCGTGCTCACCGAGCGCTGTTTGGTAAAATCCAGCAGCGCCGCGGTAATCGCCCAGTGGCCGGAGCTGGCCTTGATCGGCACGATACCCGAAGCGGCGACGAGAAAACCGAAAAAACCAAGCAGCGCCAAAACCAGCGCGCCGCGCCAAAACCAGCGCCTCATAAACTGACCCTCGGCCGGACCGCCGTGCTGCGAAGCAGTGTGATCGTCAACCCCAACCCGCCGGCCAGATACGAAATACCGCCGACGATCAGCATGATCGTACCGCCCATATGTTGATCGTCGAGTGCAGCCCTCGCTAACTGAACCTCGCCAAGACCTGCCGGAGCGTGGTCACCGAACAGCGCCCGCGGCGCCAACACTAACAGCGCACCTAGCAGCGTCATATGGATCGAAGTCAGCAGCAGCGCAATGATGCCGAGCGCGGCGCGCTGGCGCCGTTGTTCGGCGGCACCGCCCAAAACCGCAAACCACAGCCATAATCCGGTGATCAGAAACAGACTCTGTTCAGCGACCAGGGCAACCCGTGAGTGCCGCGCCGCATGATGCAACAGCGGAGTATGCCAGCCCCAGACAACGAGAAATTCGGCCATCGACACCTGAATAGGTGGAAACCACGCGGCAAACCGCGCGACCGGATCGAATCGAGTTCCGGCGATGCCAAGCACGAGCACCGGCGCTGCCAGCGCGACCAATCCGATGTGCACAATCATATGGCTGCTAAACGGCCCGACACCCAGAGCACTCCACGGCGCCAGCCACAGGACTGCAACCATGATTACGCCGAGGGGAAAAAGCATCGGGCGCATCGTCATTGCCATTTCCTCCCACCCTACGGCCAAGCATTGCATCGAGGCTCGCACGATTCGAACGACGCGAAGCGATTGAACGGAGCAAGGCGATTGAAGGTTTTGAAAGTGTTTCGCCATCAGTAGCAAGTCCGAAAAAACAGCGTGATCAGACCGGCGTAAACAATCGCCACCGCGCTTAAACAGGCCAATAGAAAAGTGGCGTAACCGATAAATCGATAGCGATCTTCGGGCGTGTCATCGTCGTGCGGCAAACCGGCGTCGCCGGCGCGGTGGCGGCGATAACCGATCCACGCAACCGCCGTGGAACCGACAAGTCCAACCAAGGTATAAATCAGAATCGCGCCACGGACCGCACCGAGAGAACCGTCGATTTCAACTACCTTGGCGCACCACACCGACGCGGTGGCGTAGCACAACAGAAAGTGTGCCGCCCAGATCAGCGGACCCGAGGTCAGCAACAAAATATTGTCGTTGGTCTCGGAAAACTTATTCGTGGCCATGACGTCTCTCACGACTGCGTTCGTTCAAATCGTCGCGCGTCAGATTTCCTCCCTGGCAAAACTCTCTGGCGACTGTCACTCCGAGGCCAAGCCGAGGAATCTCTTCGCGTATGCAAATCCCTGGTTGCGCCAGACTGTGTAAAAACTCAGCGCCTCTCTGATCTGTCATCTCGAACGGCGTGAGCGATCTCGCATTTTGAGTACATCGAAAGACAAGATTTCTCCGCTGCGCGTCGAAATGACAATTCCGCAAAGTCTGGTGCTCAGGATGACAACAGTGGAGCCTCTTATGAAAATGCCGATTAGAGGCAAAATCCCCCGGTCCTTCGGCCCGCCCCCTTTGGCAAAGGGGGCCATTGGGGGATTTTCCGTCGTTACTTTGAACCTGGCGCAGCTCATTTTCATTTGCTGTGTTGTGCCGACCGGTACATGAGTTACTTTGCGAATTGCGAGCCAGACTCAACGCCGGGGAAACCAAAGGTGGCTTGAACCGCTTGAACTTTTTGAACGAATTGAACGCATTCATAACAGCAACGGAAATCCCGCAACCACCGCGACAGTGATGGCTACCGTCAGTGCGGTGAAATGCCAGTAAAGCGCGACGTTGTGAATGTCGATGTCGTAGCGCGCGGTCATGCGTCCGGCGCAGCGCCGCGCGATGCAATAGATCTGCATGATCACCCCAAGTAATGACTGCACCGCCGCCCAGATGACGAGAATCCACACGGTTGCGCCATAGACATGGCCGGCGGGATCGAGACCGGCGCGCCATGGCGCTGCGAGCAACGCAGCTGCGCCGGCGCTGGCGATGACCGCGGCGAGGCTTAACCCCAGGTAAAATGCTGCGCCGTGATCGACGCGATTCCAGCGCACGCTCAGCAGGGTTAATGCCCAGGAGCCGAGTACCAGGAGTGCCGCAATCAGCGGCCAGAAGACGCCCGGTCCCAGCGACGGCTCGGGGGGAAAATCGTCGCGCACCGTCCAGTAAAAAAGATAGCCGAAGACAAGACAGACAAACGCGGTGAACAGCGCCAGCATGGTAATGAACATGGCCCACCAGCCCACCGAGTCGCGGCCGGAAAAATAAAGCGGCAAGGTCAAACCGAGACCGACATCTTTGCTATCCTTCTCGGGAATCACCGCGGTGCCGCGCCACAGCCAGTAAATAATTACCGCCAGCGCCGCAGCCAGACTGAACAGCGCGGCGGTCCACCAATGATAAGTCCCGAAAATAAAGAACCCGCCGGTGGTGAGCGCCGCCCAAAGCGGGGTGAAACTCGAGCCCGGTAAGCGCGCGCATTGTTGCGGCTCGGCATCGAGCACCGAGGTTACGATAGTTTCGCGCCGGCCCTCTTCGGCATCAGGCAGATAAAATCTGCCTTCGTCGATATCGCGCATAAAATTGGCCTGGTCCCACAATGGATAACGGCTATCGATTTCCGGAATCGAGCGAATGCCCCAAGGCTTGCCGGGCATTTCTTGCGTCCATTCGATGGTGCCGGCACGCCAGGGATTGCGTTCAGCGTAAGGTTGCCGGCGTTTGGGCCGAAACACGTCCCAGAAAACGAGCGCAATTCCGGCAGCGAGGATAAACGCGCCGATGGTGGAAATCAGATTGAGCCCGTCAAACCCCATGCCGGCCGGATAGGTGAAGACGCGCCGCGGCATGCCACGCATTCCAGTCACGTGCATCGGCAGAAAGGCGATATTGAAGCCGGTGAAGGCGAGCCAAAAAGCGATCTTGCCCAACTTGTCGGAGAGCAATTTGCCGTTGATCAGCGGATAAAAATAATAACAACCGGCAAAAATCGGAAACAGCGCGCCGCCGATCAAAACATAATGAAAATGGGCAACGACAAAAAAGGTATCATGAGCCTGAAAATCGAACGGCGCCACCGCCACCATGACTCCGGTCAACCCGCCGAGCACAAAAATCACCAAGCTGCCGAAGGCGTAAAGCATCGGCACCGACTGCACCACCCGACCGGCCGCCAGCGTGGCGATAAAACAGAAAATTTGCACCCCGGTCGGCAGTGCCACTGCTTGCGAGGCAGCCGAGAAAAGCCCCAGCGTAATACCCGGCAATCCGGTGGTGAACATATGGTGTACCCATAGGCCGAAGCTCAAAAAACCAGTGCCGACGGCGGCTAGCACCACCCAGCCGTAACCGACGATCGGGCGCTGGGAAAATGTCGGCACGATCATGGCGATCAACGCCACCGACGGTAAAAAAATGATGTAGACCTCGGGATGGCCGAAAAGCCAGAATAAATGCTGCCACAGCAACGGATCGCCGCCGCGCTCAGGATTGAAAAACGGCCAATCGAAGGCGCGCTCGAGTTCGAGCAGCATGCTGCCGGCGATCAACGGCGGAAATGCGAAGACAATCATCGCGGCGGCGACCAGCACATACCAGACATAGAGCGGAATTAGATTGATCCGCATGCCGGGCGGCCGGGTCTTGAGCGAACCGACAATCATTTCCACGGCGGCGGCGATGGCGGCGATCTCGATGAAAGAAAAACCCAGCAGCCAGATATCGGCGCCAATGTCGGGCTGATACTTGGAGGTGAGCGGTGGATACATGAACCAGCCGCCGCGCGGCGCCGCGTCGAAAAAAATCGAGCCGCACAGAAACAGCCCGCCGAGCAGAAAGCACCAGAAGCCGAACGCCGAAAGCCGCGGAAACGGCAGATCGCGGGCGCCGAGCATCTGCGGTAAAAACAATACGGCGATCGCTTCAACAACCGGAATCGCGAATAAAAACATCATCACCGAGCCGTGCACGGTGAACGCTTGGTTATAAAATTCGGCGGAGAGAAAGTCGTTATCGGGACGGGCCAATTGCAGGCGCATCAGCAGCGCCAGCATGCCGCCGAACATGAGAAAAATAAACGTTAGCGCGGTGTACCAGATGCCGACATCAGCGTTATTGACCGAGGACCAATAGCGCCAACCAGACGGCGTCGTCCAGGTGCGCAACAGCCGATCGGCTTGCGCCTGGCGCGCTTCGGCGGGCAGAGGTTCGGCTAAAGGTTCGACGTCGGGTTTCATTGCAACAAATCTATTCGGTCGATGTTCATTTGTTTCGTGCAACACTCAATTGCACCGTTTGCCGCTCCCATGTCATCCAGGCGAACGATCTGTGTCGCCACGCCCAATACCCTCAACTGTCATCCCGAGCGCCGCGAGGAATCTCTTCTTTGCAGCCAAATGAGAAGAAGAGATTTCTCGCATCCGGTTCGAAATGACAATTGCGAGACAGTGTCTCGTTGCGGGGGAAATTTAAGGGGATCATTCCAGTCCATCCAGATACGCCGCCAGAGCTTGCAGCTCCGCGTCGGGAAGCATGGCGAACACCGGCATATGCACACCGGGTTTGACTTTGTCGGTGTGGCGCAGCCAGCGCACGAAGGCGTCGAACGTGTTGGGCAAGATCCCGGCAGCGAGACTCATTCGGCTGCCGACATGGGTCAAATCGGGTCCGATAATGCCGTCGGCGCCGGTGCCGCGGATACGGTGGCAAGCGCCGCAGCCATGTTCGAGAAAAGCGTCGCGCCCGCGGATGGCACGCTCGGATGCCGGCGCCCGCGCCGGCATCGCTTGAGCTGCGAGCCAGCGGTTAAAATCTTCTGCTTCGAGGAC
>DASSGE010000147.1:0-12983 GCA_035693605.1 Binatia bacterium | reverse complement strand
GTATAATGACACAATTAATGGTATGTCAAGAAAAAAATATCATTCTAGAATTTTTTTTGAAAACTTTCTAATTTTTTCTCAGCCGGAACCTCGCTGCATCGGTGGAGGTTGTGAAGAACTATGCCCCATCAACTAACAGCGCAGTGTTTTATTGCGAGAAACTTGCCTCGTATGCGTCGAGAAAGGGCTGCGCGACGGAATTGAATCGCGCTTGGCGAAAAATATTGGCGCGGTTCCCGCGCGCGCTGAGATGTGGCACTCGTGACGACCAAACCGCCTCTGCTGATTCCGGAATAACTAAGGATGAAAATGCTCTCAAGCCTTCGGTATTAACTATAATGCCGACGACTTTACGCTGACGATGTTAAAAACTTTCACCGGACGGCTTAGTCCCTTCAATTGAAACGCATCGAACGCTTCGCTGTCGACGACATCTTCCAACCGGCTCATGGTTTTCTGATCCGTTAGGATTTGCCCACCTTTAGCCTCGGCGCACATACGTGCTGCAAGGTTTGGCAAATTGCCGACGGAGCTATAGTCCATGCGTCCTTCGAAGCCAATGGTTCCTAGAGTTGCATAGCCAGTCGCCAAGCCGACGCCGAGATCCAGATCGTAACCCCTTTTCGACCATGCAACGCGCAATTCTTTGACCCGGTCGCGCATTTCAATCGCCATGCTCACGGCCTTGCGGCCGTGGTCTTCGCAGGGTAGCGGGTCGTTGAAAATCACCACGATGCCATCGCCGACGAAGCGCTCCAGGGTGCCTTCGAATTTAAAAATCAGCTTGCCCATCTCGGCGTGATAATCGCGAAGAAAGTCCATGACCTCCTCGGGTTCGGCTGTGTCGGAGAATGCCGTGAAGCCGCGCAGGTCGAGGAATACGATCGTGATCTCGCGGCGGTGAGTTTTAAACAGATTCTCTTCCCTCTCGAGGATGGTCGCGGCGATTTGCGGCGATAGGTAACGCTTCAAGCGCTCCATGCGCTTCAGCTCGCCGAGCTGTTGCTGAACTTTCTCCTCAAGTGTGCGGTTCCATTCGCCCAGCTGATCGTGAAGCTCCTTAATGCGCAGCATCGCACGCACTCGCGCGAGCAGTTCGAAGGAGTCGAACGGCTTGGTGACATAATCATCGGCCCCAGCATCGAGCCCCGCCACCTTGTCCTCCTGGGTGGCTTTAGCAGTTAAAAGAATCACCGGCACGCTCTTGTGGCGTTCACTCTGCCGCAGCACCCGGACGACTTCGAGTCCGTTCATCTTGGGCATCATGTAGTCGAGCAGGATAATGTCCGGAGCGAAACTGTCCGCCTTAGCCAGCGCATCGACCCCGTCGGTGGCGCGCTCGAGCACGTAGTCATACTCCATCAGCTCCTGCTCGAGCAGATCGAGATTAAACGGCTCGTCGTCAACGATTAAAATTTTGTTCGGCATAAATCATCCGTAGTCATTTTAGGTTACCGATTGCAGGGTTACTTTTGCCTCAACTCTTCGAGATCGGGCAAGGGAACTGTCAAATACGCCGTGTTAGTGGACAATCAGCTGCGGTCTTTACTTGCGCCCCAAAATTGCAGGCCTCGTGCCATCATTACCTGATCACCGGTCCGCCCGCGCCAACAGTTTAGGCGGTATGGTCAAGCCGATCTGCGTTGCGGTTTTGACATTGACCGCAAATTCAAATCTCATCGGCTGTTCGACCGGCCGGTCAGCCGGTTTTTTTGTGCCAGTAATAATTTTATGCACGAAGGTCGCACATTGGCGGTATTGATCCGGCAAGCTGGTGCCATAGGAGATCAATCCGCCCGCTTCTATGGCTTCGGGCCAAACCAAAACAGCACTTCCGATAGACGGGTCCGGAAGTGTCGACCTGAAAAAAAACCAGGTGCTCACCGTGCAATATAAGCTTCGTTAATAATTTGCTTCCTTCCCAAAGTTAGCTTTCCTGCTGCTATCTGACCACCTTAGCCGCGCGCGTGAGTACGTTGGGCGGAATTGTCACGCCGATTTCTTTGGCGGTTTTTAAGTTAAACGCCAGCTCGACATCTTCGATGGTTTCGACGCGCAAGTCTCCCGGTGGGGTGCCGGCGAGGATTTTTTGCACGTACTTGGCCGACCGCCGGCCGATTTCGTAATAACTCTGGCCGTAGCTCGCCAGGGCGCCGCTTGTGACCAACGCTTGATCGTGAAACATCGTTGGCAGTTTTCTGATCCTGGCACTGTCGATGATTAGTTGCGCATGGCTCGCTATCATGGGGTCGGCGATATATAGGTAAGCGTCGAACTGGCGCAGCTTGATGTTGGTAAGGGCTGTGCTCAGCTCCGCCGCAGACTCGACGTGCTGCTCGACGAGTTTGATCTTGAGCTGTTGCGCGGACTCACGCCCGAGTGTTGCGCCTTGATTTGAAACCGGATTGTTCGGATCGTAAAACGTCACGATCTGGCGCAGGCCGGGAAGAAACTCCTTGAGCAACTCCAGGCGCTTGCCGGTGAGATCCCGCGCCAGATACTGCACGCCGGTCAACCGCCCACCCGGTTTGCCAAAGCTTTGAATAAAGCCTTGGGCAACTGGGTCGGTGCCGACGGCAAACACGATTGGCAGATTCTTGGTCGCCTTCATCGCTGCCGTAGTCACCGGCGCGGTGTTGGTGAAAATCAGCTTAACCTTGCCCTGCTCAAACTTCTTCGCAAATTTTTCAACGCCCGTGGCGTCTCCCTTGAGATTTTCGATGTCCAGAACAAACTGGTGGCCTTCTTGTAGGCCAAATTCTTTCAACCCGGCGCGCAAGCCGTCCACGATTGTGGCGAGCACACCGCCTAAGTGGATGACTCCGATATGCTCGGCTTTCGCGGGTTGCGCGGCGGCGCCAAACCTGCACCACATTAAAGTGAGGAAGAGGGTGACGGCACAAATTGATTTTAGAGATTTTCGATTTTCGGAGCGAATCCAACGAATTCCAGGTCGCGTAATATTGGTCATGGCGTAAACTCCAGTCAAAAACCTCTCCCGATGAATACGATCTTCCACGTCTGCTACGGTGGCTGCGCTGAGGTATGCGATTCGCGGGATTCTTAACGGCGGCTGCGCTTGAACTAAAGGTATAGCTGTCTGCAAGACTGCCAGAACCACAATGGAATCACTTTCAGCCGTAATTTCGCTGCTAAACGACTGCACGGGCATCGGATCACCTTGTCCGCTCTGACCAAGACATTTGGTGGGATCGCGAGGCCGATCTTTTTAGCGGCTTGCGAATTGACGATAAACTTGAACTGGGTCGGTTGCTCGACCGGCAAGTCGGCGGGTTTGGCGCCTTTTTAATTGAGCGTCCGATCATGGGTAAACCAGCTGAGTGCCATTCGGCAGCTGTCTGGCGATCCGAATCGCGATGATTTCATTAGCTCATGCCAAGATCAAAGTATTGCCGCCTGCGACAATCTAAAGTCGGCTCAGCCGATGAAGTTCTTGATCTTCTTGATCAACAGATCTTCGTCAATTGGCTTTGGCAAATAATCGTCGCAGCCGGCTTTGCGCGCTTCGACCTCGTCGCCGACCATGGCGTGCGAAGTAACTGCAATGACCGGGATATTCTTCAGCTGATCGTTCGACTTGAGCCGCCGGGTGGCTTCCCAACCGTCCATAACCGGCATTCCCAAGTCCATCAAGATCAGATCCGGCCTTTCTTGCTCAGTCACAGTCAACGCCTCTTCACCGTTTTCCGCGATCACCATATCGTAATCGTCTTCCAGCAGTTGCACGACCAAGTCACGGTTAAATTCGGTGTCGTCGACGACGAGGATTTTCTTTTTAAGCATAGGGGTTCCTTTCGATCTCGGAGTGAGGAGTACGCAGTGCGGAGTAAGGAAGCCTTCTAACTCCTCACGTCCTGTGCGTGAATTTTCAGCTCCATGGGAATGGTGACGGTGAACTGCGAGCCTTTACCTTCCTCGCTAGTAACTTCGATGTCGCCGCCAAGGAGGTTGGAGAGGCGTTTGACGATCGCCAGTCCCAAGCCAGTGCCGCCGTATTTCCTGGTCGTCGACATATCGACCTGGCGGAATTCATCGAAGATGTATTTCAACGCTTGTTGACTCATGCCGATACCGGTGTCGGAGACCGTCAGCTTGAGTGTGCCGTTGTCGCGCACGGCGGCGACCTTAATCTCGCCTTTTTCCGTAAACTTGGCGGAGTTGCTTAGAAGGTTTAGGACGATCTGCTTTAACTTGTCGCGGTCGGATTTGAGCGGCGGCAGATCCGCGGGAAGTTCTGAGATCAGTTTGACGTTACCGTTTTTGAGCATCGGTTCGACGGTCGCCGTGGCGATGCGCACGACTTCTTCGAGTTTGAAATTCTCGGCGTAGACTTCCATGCGGCCCGCCTCGATTTTCGCAAGGTCGAGCAGCTCGTTGATCAGACTCAGCAGGTGTTCGGAGCTGATTAGAACTTTTTGCAGGTTGTCTTTTTGTAGCTGCTCGATCTTACCCTCGGTGCGGCGTAAAACAATGCGGGTAAAGCCAATAATCGAGTTGAGCGGTGTGCGAAGCTCGTGACTGACGTTGGCCAAAAATTGCGATTTGTGTTTATTGGCGGCTTCGAGCTGATCGTTCTTCTCGCCCAATTCCTTGAACAATCGGACATTTTCGATTGCGATAACGGCTTGGTCCGCAAACGTTCGAAGCAGGGCGATTTGTTTTTCCGTGAAAGGCCTGACCTCCATGCGCCGAATCAGGATGGCACCGATAGGCACCCCTTCGCGTAACAGCGGCGTCGCCAAGACGGTGCGGTGTCCCCATTGTTGTTGAAACGATTTTACATCCGGGTATTCCGTGTCGACCACCGCCGCCAAATCGTCGATATGAATGGTCTCCCGGTCGATGATGGCCCGGCTGCCCGGCCAAGTGCGTTGCAGAGGCGTGTCCCGTACGGCCGGCAATGATCCGAAGCCGGCGACGCAACGAATCATATCGCCGTTGATGCGTAAGATCTGCGCGTCGCTGGCATCGCACAGACGCGCGGCCCGTTCGGCGACGACATCGAGCACGGGCTGGATATCCGTAGGCGAGCTCGCGATAACCCCGAGAATCTCGCTTGTCGCTGTTTGTTGCTCCAACGATTCGGTAACTTCGCGATTCCTGGTTTCCAGCTCTTGGAACAAGCGAACGTTCTCGATGGCGATTACCGCCTGGTTCGCGAAGGTCTTGAGCAGAGAGATTTGCTTGTCGGTAAAGGGCCGGACTTCAGTCCGGCGTATGGAGATGGTGCCGATCGGCAGGTGTTCGCGCAGCAGCGGCGTCGCCAGCGCCGTGTGGAAACCAAATCGTTGCGCCAGAGCGCTTCCCACTGGGAACTCTGGGTCGGCGGCGAGATCGTTCACATGGATGGTTTTACGGTCCACGAAACAGCGGCCGTTCAAAGTGTCGCGGTCGAGAGCCATGGTTTCGCCTTCCGCAAGAAACGGAATCTCCCCGTAGTGTGCTGCGGCGCGCAGCCGGCCGCTCTCGACAGAAATAATTACCGCGTCAGCGGCATCGCATAGCGCCGCGG
Source organism: Binatia bacterium (assembly GCA_035693605.1). Lineage (GTDB taxonomy): Bacteria > Desulfobacterota > Binatia > UBA9968 > UBA9968 > DP-20. The sequence goes on along the minus strand of DASSGE010000147.1, from coordinate 7,450 downwards.
CTCTCTCCGCCACCACGTCTAGGACAGGTTGGATATCCGTCGGCGAGCTAGCGATAACGCCCAAAATTTGACTGGTTGCTGTCTGTTGCTCCAGCGATTCAGTCAATTCTTTGGTGCGGTCTTCGACCTTCTGCTCCAAATTAGCGTACGATTCCTGGAGCTGAGTGGTCATTTTATTGAATTCATCGGCCAGGACCTCAATTTCGTCGCCGGTTTTGAGATCCAACCGATGGCTTAGGTCACCTTTGCCGATGCGCTCGACCCCCTCGCGTAATATGCCCACGGGGCGGACTGCCCGACGGCCGATGAATAGGCTCGCCATGAGCGCAAGTCCGAGCCCGAACAGGAGCACGGTGGATGTGCGGAAGACCGATGCGTAGAGGGGTTCATAGGCTTCTTCCACCGGTCGGTCGACGACGACCGCCCAGTCGAGGCCATTGACCTGTGCGGAGGCGGTCAAGACTCTTTTGCCTTGAACATTGGGAGTAACCAACGCTTGACGCTTCGGTCGCTCAGCAGCCGGTGTGAAAGCAGCTTTGGTCGATTCCAAATTTAGAACGTTACGTCGCTGCAACACCAGACTGATATCGGGATGGGCGATGAGTTCACCGCTGCGGCTGATGACGTACGAGTAGCCGGCCTGGCCGATTTTCAGATTCGACACCACATCACCGATATATTTGAGATTGACCTCAGCTTGGAGCACTCCGATTACGTCTCCTGCGAAACGCTCGATGGGCACAGCGATGGTCATATAAGGCTCGGAGCCGCGCACGAAATACACCGGGCCAAAGTAGGATTGGCCTTTCCGGGCGTGCACAAATGGCGGCGCGGTGGCGAAGTCGCGCTTGACGTCAGGCAGCACCGTACGCAACCGCGATGCCTGAACTTGAATGCCGCCATCTTGATTAAGTGCGATTGCCTCCGTGACGGACGGTGCGATCAATAAAAGCTTTTCCAGCTCGAAGCGAAAGTCATTGGTCAGTCCCTTGGGAGCAATCTCCCGGCTGCGCGTCGCGCCACGCAGTGTGCTGTGAATATCCTGGACAAAGTTTTCGATCTTGAAAGCCGCACCGGCGGCGACCTCGCGCTGCAACAGTGCCAAAGTTTCTTGGCTTTCGAGATAGCGGTAATAGATCTCGATGGCACCGCTAGTCACCAAGCCGCTGCCGACCAGCAAGACCGAGATCAAAAAATAATCTCGCATCAGCCGACCGCGTTGTCGCCCGGCAAAGAAGCGAATGATTGGCAAGTTTCTAAATTGCATCGTTTACCTGTCCAGCACTCTCATCTGTAGCATGGGATGCGTGGTTTGTTCGAACGCGATAAACATGACAATGGGATCGGCAAACCATCTGTTTAGCGGCGCATTGTTCGACGGCTCTTAGAATTGCGTCGACTATTTGCCGGGTGCGGGTAAATCGCGATGAATTGGAATCGAAATGGAAATTCGCCCAAACCTTCCGGCAGAGCTGCATCGTTAGAGCGACAAACCCATATACTGGCGACGGCAGTGAAGTGCGCACACAAAAACAGGCTTTTCTAGCGCAAGGGATGTACCACTCTTTCGACGTCCTCTGGTTTTGCTAACTATCTGATCCGACAGAACAAATTAACTTGAATTTGATGACTTGGCTACTCCTGGCATTCCGCCGTGTAGTTGTTAAGCGACGCGCTGTAGTCAAACTGCGACACTTGGCGGGCAGGACCGGTGAACCCTGCATATCGGCATCAAATGCGCCCACGCGTCCGCCCCTAACCGAAAACCAATAGGTTTTCTAAGTGATCTGGAGCGCCTTTAGCAGCTTCATGAAATGGGTCCGGTGCATGTTTAGGGCCTTGGCGGCATTAGCGCGGTTGCCTTGGGAATTTGCCAGGGCGCGGACAATGAGTTCGCGGCGATAGCTGTTGATGGCGTCGTGAAAGGAGACTCCCTCGGGACCTCCAGGCGGTTGGGCGCCGATGACGCGGGCGGGCAGATGGTGTGTTGTTAATTGGGGACCGTCACCTAACACGACGGCGCGTTCGATTACGTTTGCCAACTCGCGGACATTGCCCGGCCAGCTATAGGTCAAAAGTATTTCCTGGGCGTCATCAGCGATGGTTAAAAACTTTTTCTTTGTTTCGGCGGCACAGCGTTGCAAAAAATAATCTGCCAGGGCCGGAATGTCTTCTTTGCGCTCGCGCAGCGGCGGCAGCGTCAGGGCGATGACATTCAAGCGATGATACAGGTCGGCGCGGAAGCTACCGGAGCTCACCGCAGTTTCGAGATCGCGATTGGTGGCAGCGATGATGCGCAGATCGACAGTAATCTTAGCGGTGCCGCCGACGCGCTCGAATTCGCGTTCCTGCAAAACACGCAACAGTTTGGTTTGCAGCTCCAACGCCAGATCGCCGATTTCATCGAGAAACACCGTGCCGCCATGGGCGAACTCCAGTTTGCCCTTCTTCAACTGATGGGCCCCGGTGAACGCGCCTTTTTCATGGCCGAACAGGTCGCTTTCGAGGAGCTCTTTGGCGAGGCCGGCGCAGTTGATGGCGACAAACGGCTTTAACCGGCGTTCACTCCAGTCGTGAATCGAGCGAGCGAAGAGTTCCTTGCCCGTGCCGCTTTCGCCTAGCAGCAATACGGTCGACTTGCTTGCTGCGGCTTTTTTCGCTTCGTCGAGGATGCCGCGCATGGCAGCGCTGGTGCCGGCGACCAAGTAGTTGCGCCCGCCCAATTCCTGGGCAAAGAACTCCACGTCTTGTTTGAGCTGGGCGCGGTCGAGAGCTTTTTTAATGACGACGGCCAAATGTTCCGGATCGAACGGCTTGGTAATGAAATCATCAGCTCCGGCTTTGACCGCTTCGACGGCGCGTTCGATGCTGCCATGAGCGGTGATCAAAACCACCGGCAGGTCTTTATCGGTCTGACGGACGTTGCGCAACACTTCGATGCCGTTCATATCGGGCATTTGATAATCGAGCAGGACTAACGCCGGATTAGTTCTGGCAATTTTTTGCAATGCCTGGGCGCCGTTATTAGCCCGCTCGGTTGCATAGCCGAGCTCGGCCAACTCCTGCTCGAGCAGATCGAGATTGAATGGTTCGTCGTCGACGATGAGAATTTTGCTGGCCATGACGTTGTTCTAGTTCATCAAGCCTAAAAAACGCCAGTAGGGGATCGCGAATAGCAGCGCGACGATATACGCGATCGCGTAAACAGGATTGATTTGGCACATGAGCGGGTACGAAAATCCCTTGCCATCGGTGGTGGAGAAGGCGAGCATATGCCAGTCGACTTGATATGGGAAAAACCAAACTTCCGAGGCGATCAGAATCATCATGGCGACGATCCACGGGTTCATGCCGACGTCGATCGACAGTGGCAAAAGGGCAACGCAGAGCGTGACCACGGCCAAGAAACTGGTGAAGAATAGTTTCAAAACATAGGTTAGCAGCGCGATCACTATGAAAAACCACACCGGGCTCTCCATGAAGGGCAGTATCAGAGGCGAGATCACATCAATCAACCACTGATCAATCTTGGCCTGTTTCATGAGCGTTGGCAGGCTGAGAGTCACGCCCATGTGAATCAACAGCTCCCAGTCGATGCCTTTGCGCATCATCCCCCAGTCGAGAATCGAGGTGTTGACCAACACCGAGAAGGCAAGAATAGCGATCCAGGCGCCGTCAATCCCGTGATATGGCGCGGTCAACCAGCCGCCGACGGTGCATAGCAAGACGATCAGACTAATCCATTCCTTGTGTGACATGCGGCCCAGGATGTCGAGCTGGGTTTGCACCATCTTGTAAGAAATCTGCGACTGGGTTTGCGGGCGATAAAGTAACACCGTGACCGCCAGGATAATCACGATCACGACCAATGTCGGCGGCAGCGCTGCCAAGAACCAATAACCCCAGGTAAATTGCTCGCGCACGTCGGGCGGCAATAGTCCCCAGGCGATCAGGCTGGTAGTGGACCCGGTGAGAAACAGGAATCCAAGTTGGCCCAGTCCCAAAAAGCTTGCGACGAAAAGTCCGGTGGACGCCTTCGACGGCGTCTTGTAACCCAGGCTTTCGGAAAGATTGATGAGCATCTGACTGGTGATCACCGTGCGCGCGGTCTGCTGTGGGATCAGCGCCATGACCACGACTCCCATGATGCCCGTGGCCATGATTTGCCAGTGAAAACTCAGAGGGAAGAGCCGGACCAGATGGAGTGACAGTCGATAAAATAGGCCGCAGCCGGTGATGGCTGCGCCCAATCCCAAGACGCCGAGAGTCATGAACCAAGTCGTACTGGCGAAGCCGCCCATTACCGTCGGTGCCGACTCCAATTTGGTGAGAATCACGGCCATGGCGAATACCAGAGCGACGCCGTAGTCGGGCAAGGTGCGAAACACCCAAAAAATTAAAGTGAGTGTGATCAGCCCCAAAAGTTTCGTGCCGGAGGGTTCCAAGCCGATGTCCGGGTTGGCAAACCACAGATAGCCGCCGATGCCGAGGCCCAAGAGCGCGCCGAACCATTTGCTCAAGGGCGCTGACTGTAATGCCGCAGGCGATAGCCGCCAGCGGCGCGATGCGCTCTCGAAACTGCGACCGTCGGCAAAATACACCGGCGGCAGCGCGTCGGCAGGTAGAGTCATGTCGCGCTCGATTAAGCTCAGAGCGCTGCGCAGTTGGCCGATCGCCTGGCCATATTCTTTGCGCCGCGCCAGAGTCTCGGCAATGCGGCGGTAGCTGGCAACGGCTTCTCCAGCGGCGGCGCGCTGGGCCAGGATTTCTTGATAGCTGCGAAAGGCACCGGGCAGATCGCCAAGATGGATTAGGATATCGCTCTTCAAATTGACCAGGGCGGTGTCGGCAATGAAATACTCGCGCGGGATGCGCTCCAAAGTGTCTTTGATCAATTGCGCCGCATCGGTCAGCGCTTCTTTACTCTGAGCTTTGACCAGCTTAATCACCTCGGGCCAGTCCGGCACTTCAGCGGCATGGAAAATCGCCTGCTGCCAATCGCCGATGGCTGAATAGCGTTTGGCGAAATGGCCGTGGAGCCGCTGCTTAGTTTCGCTGCCATCGATCGTGAGCAGCTTATCGTGTAAAAAATCTTTAAAAAAACTGTGAAACTCGATCCGGTCATTGCCCAAACGGCGGACCAACGGTGACTGACCCTTGCTCAAGTCGGCGAGCAGGCGTGCGACCGACTTCGAGTGAAAAAGCTGCTCGACCGTGGCGGAGTCCATGACGTGTAACAGCGACGCATGGCGGAAAAATTCTTGCTGGCGCGGCGATCTACCGGCGTAGAACTCTTCGGCGAGGGAGTTAAACGCTTCGCGCCCGGTGGAGTATTGCCGGTCGACGTAGGCTAATCTCTTACTCAGGGTGGCGCAGAGCTGCAACAACCAGCTGGGATATTTGGCGATTAATTCGTCCCAGTCCTGCCGGCTCAAGCGCCACAGGATCGAATCTTTGACGGTGACAATCGTCGCCGAGCGCGGCTCGCCCGAGAACAAAGCCATCTCGCCGAAGCAGTCTTGAGGCCCTAAAATCGCAACGATCTCAGAATTGCCGGCGCCGCTGTCCACGACGACTTGTACGGCGCCCGACTGAATCAAATAAAAGGCGTCGCCCCGTTCGCCCTGGCGGACTATCGTCTCGCCAGCTGGGAGGTTGAGCTCTACCATCTTGCCCATGACCTTGGCGACATCCTCGCGCGTCAGCCCGGAGAATATCGAAATGCCACGTATGGTATCGGCCAGTGGTTCCATGTGTCGGCTTAGCGGATGACCTTGTCGGCATGATTCAGGACCGCTGGCGGCAGCTTCATACCCATAAAGTTTGCGGTTCGGTAATTGATTACAAAATCAAACTTTTCGGCGCGCTCGATCGCCGGCAGCGCGCTCTTGGGACTCTTCAAGATGCGCCCAATGATACCTCCGGCGCGCCGGCCCATGTCAAGGTAGCTCGGGCCATAGGCCGCTGTTGCGCCTTGGATCGCCCACAATTCCTCATTAAACATGCTCGGTAGTTTCTTTCGCCGCGCCGTGGCGAAAATAAACTCCGCTTCCCCTTCGACCAAATCGTCCGGCACGTGAAACAACGCAGCCCCAGGTCCGGTGCGCATGCCGGTCAAAGTTGTTTTCAATTCGTCGGCCGATTTGACCCCATGCTCGACCACCGGCAGGCCAAGTTTTTTTGCCGCGGCTTGGGCCAAAACAAAATTGTCGCGGGAAAAATTATTGTTGCTATCAAAAAAGATATGTACCTCGCGCAACTCGGGAATCAATTCTTTCAACAAAGCGAAACGTTTCTCGGTTTTTTCCACGGCGAAGCCGGCGATACCGGTGACGTTGCGCGGCGGCTCGGTCAAACTTTTGACCATACCGGCGGCTATCGGATTGCCCGGATGAACGAATACGATGGGAATCTCGCCGCTGGCGCCTACTGCCGCCAGCGTGGCGCGCGTGCCGGTGGTGAAAATCACATCCACCTTGCGCGCGACCAGATCCTCGGCTGCGCGACCCAGTTCACTGCGGTTTCCCTTAGCGTTGCGGTTTTCGATTATGAGGTTTTTTCGCTCGATGTAGCCCAATCGTTTGAGTTCCTCATTCATCCCTTTGACAGACTGCGACTGCGGCCGGTCAAGCTCTGGCAGTAGGACGCCGAGCCGAGCTTTGGTCTGAGCTTGGGCTTGCGCGGTCGCGCTTAAGAAAAGCAGCAGGACAAGGGCGTGCAGGGCATTGTTTCTAAGTGATGTCAGGCGGGTGATCACAACAGCTTCAACTCCAGTCCTTGATAGGCGACGATGGAGTCCGGGAACAATTCTTTGCTGCGCCGGGCGATGCGCCGCATTGCGAGATCGTCATGCTGCGGTTCATGGTGAAAAAGCACGAGCTTTCTGACTTGCGCCTTAACGGCGACTTCTGCTGCCATTTCGATGGTACTGTGACCCCAACCTTTTTTAGACTTGGTCTTGGAATAGTACTCGCCGTGTAAATACTGGGCGTCATGGATCAGCAAGTCCGCCCCCTGAGCAAACTCGATGATGTCGGCAAATCCGCCTGCTCGCTGTTCAACGTCGGTAGCGTAAACGAGAGTTTTGCCGCGGTATTTTATGCGATACAGCATCACCCCGTCACGCGGGTGGGCCGGACTTTTATGAGTGACGATGGAGGGTGCGCCATTCGCCTGATTTCGCGTGGGTAAACTCCTACGTATCGCGAGTCGCTTACCGGGCGCGCCAAATTCCAGCGCCTCGCCGCCGCCAAGTGAGTGCACTTCGATTTTGCCTTTGAGATCGTCGAAGGTGACTGGAAAAAAATTGCTATGGGTCAATTGCCGCAGGGTTTGCTGTAAGGCGCCGTTTGACCGGCCCGGCCCGTAAATGAAGGATCGGGCACCGGCGGTCAGCATCGGTTCAAAAAAATACAGCCCCATCAAGTGATCGATATGGGTATGGCTCAAG
>DASSGE010000146.1:0-2094 GCA_035693605.1 Binatia bacterium | reverse complement strand
TTTTCATACGACGATATCATGAGTCGATCCCCGATCAGTCAACGCCGGATTGCTTGCATCCACTAACCGAAAACCTTAAGGATTTGGTATATGGAACTGACTCACTTACTTTTGTTGGGCGCCCCGCGTTCGGGAACGACTCTCCTGGCAACGATGATAAGTCGGCATAGTGAAATTGTCGTACTGAACGAGGACAGAGGCTGGGCGATGACACGAGTGCTTGGCAAGTCGGTGGTGGGTAATAAAAGGTGCGTGCCCAATCAAATCGAAATTAAAAAACGACCCATGCTGCACTTCCGTTTTCTGAAGACGTTGGGGCTCGCGATGGAGTATCAAAGTTCAGAATTCGGTATCGATGATTATCTAACATTGCCCAACGCTAAAATTATCGGCTTGATTCGAAGCGGGCCGGATGTCGTTTCCTCAATCATGACGCGAAGTGAGAAAAGCTTTCGTGTTGCCGCTTACCGTTGGTGCCGCGCCGTCGAGGTTCTTTACGAATTACGCAACCGTATTCCTCAATCTATATTGGTTGTATCGTTTGAGTCGCTGGTCGCCAGTCCGAAAGAAAATATGCAACGAGTTGCGACGTTTTTAAATGTCGAATATCAAGATCGAATGCTCGAGGGACCACAGTACAATCCATGGTACCCTGAAGCGGGAATGAATTTGGATAAAGTCAATCGTTCTCAAACGGACCTTTATAAACTCGCAGAATGTTTCCCGCATGCGTATCGCCATTATGAGGAATTATTGTTGCAGTGTGGCGCTAGCGTTATTGGTTCACCAATGCCGGCCGGAGAAGTTAAGTCGCGCGCTGGTTATCGAACTATGCTAGGTGCAATCCTGGCGTTGAACAGTCAGTTCCAATTCTTGTCCGATATTTCCGGAATTATTTTTGGGTAGGACGTCGGAGTTGAAGCGAGCAGTCGAAGCTTTCCAGGGTCTTTCCTGTCTATGGGTTCCTCGTTGGCTCTGGCGCGGCCCCAAAACTTTCGCCCTGATAAGCCACGCAAGAAGAGCTGGCGTTCAGCCAATCCACGGCCGGTCACTGGCCAGTTAAAGCCGGTTGCCGATGGGCGGCCCGGATCAACCGTGTTGTAGTGTAGTTGTTTCGTCGATGGGTCATTCAATTTCGGCAATTATTGTCTGTTTTAATGAAGAAGATCGGATCGAGGAGTGTCTTAAAAGTCTCAAATGGTGCGATGAGATCGTGATGGTCGACTCCTATAGCACGGATGGCACGCCGGAGATTGGCCGGCGCTACACCCAAAAGTTTTTTCAAAGGGAATGGGGCGGTTATAGAGATCAAAAGGCCTATGCGCATTCTCTAGCGACGATGGAGTGGGTTTTGCTGGTCGATGCCGACGAACGAGTGACGGAAGATCTACGGCGAGAAATCGCTGCAGCCTTGGCCGGCGACAGAGAGAAATTTGCCGGTTATGCCATTCCACGATTAGTGCACTACCTCGGCCGCTGGTGGCGCCGTGGCGGCTGGTATCCGGATTATGACGTGCGGCTTTTTCGGCGGGATCGGGCGACCTGGGGAGGCATCGATCCGCACGAGAGAATCATCGTCGATGGCAAGGTACGCAGATTACAAAATCCGTTGCATCACTTTTCCTACCGGAGCATTGACGACCATATAAACCGGATTAATCGCTTTACAACGATCTCATCGGCCGAGCTTCGAAAGTCGGGCGGTCGGTGGCGGTTAAGCGATGCCTTACTTCGGCCGGTGCTGCGTTTTTTTCGTTTCTATGTTCTTAAGCGCGGCTTCTTGGAAGGGTTTGCCGGTTTCTATGTGGCGTTGACCGCCGCGGTTTACGTATTTTTGAAGTATGCTAAATTATGGGAACTCGAAGAGAAGGAGAAACGTGGCGGCGAGCGGCGGAGATGATGCCCGCAAGCTTCTGAGGATTCTGCACATTGATCCGGAACGAAACTGGGGTGGCGGGGAGGCTCAAGTCTTCGGTCTGATGTCCTATCTCGCGTCAAAGGGTCATCTCAACGATCTTCTGACTCATCCTGCGGGGCGATTGTTTGCCGAAGCTGCAAACCTAACCGTCGGTAGATTCCCGCTGACGGTGCGAA
>DASSGE010000145.1:0-7610 GCA_035693605.1 Binatia bacterium | reverse complement strand
TTGAGTTACATTTCTTGGAGGATTAGCAAACCATGGGCGTGACCAAGTTTGGATCGCATTATCTACCGACTTACGTGCCGGATCTCGACGGGTCCGTGAGCGAGTTTTATCAGAAAATGTTCGGTCAGATGGAAGAGATGGACCGGCTTGGCTACGATCATATTTGGGTCACCGAGCATCACTTTGCCCATTACGGCGGCGACCTGCCGCATCCACCGACGTTCATGTCGGCGATCGCCCGTACCACCAAGCAAATTCGCCTGGGCATCGCCATCAGCGTCTTGCCGCTGCACAATCCCATCGATCTGGCGGAGTCCTACGCGATGGTCGACGTGATCTCCAATGGCCGGCTCGATTTCGGCGTCGGCAAAGGCAGCGAGGCGCATGAGTACAAAAAATACCGCGTCGATCAGAAGGAAGCGACCGGGCGCATGTACGAAGGCGTCGAGGTCATGCTCCAGGCATGGTCGGATAAGCCGGTGACTTTCAAAGGCGAATTTTTCAACTATGAAAACGTGCCGGTGTTTCCCAAGCCGGTGCAGCGGCCGCATCCGCGCTTTTGGGTCGGTTGCGCGCGCAGCGAAGATTCGTTTCGCTGGGCCGGCGAAAAAGGCTTCAACTTAATGACGCTGCCGTATCTCTATCGCGAACCGGGAGCGTTGCCTGGGTTTATCAAGATCTATCGCGACAATTTGACCAAGGGCGGGCATGATGCTGCCAGCACGGATATCCTCGGCAAATTTCACATCTACGTGTCGAGCAGTTTGGACAAGGCGGTGGAAGAAGCGGCCCCATATTTGGAGCGCTATGTCGACGTTCATCATGCCGCCGATACCGATCGCAAAGAAGTCGGCTTACTGGTGCAGCGCGACGCCAAAACCCAAATCAAGGAAGGGTTTGTTCTGGCAGGCGATCCCGAGCGGGTTGCCGACACGATCCGCAAATGGGCCGAGCCCAACGGCTTGACGACGATCTCCGGGACCTTTCACTTCGGCGGCATGCCGCAGGAGATGGCGCTGAAAAACATCCGCTTGTTCGCCGAGAAAGTGGTGCCGCAGTTCAAATAAGCGGGCTGTCTGCGCGCAGTTCAAGGTTCAACGGTTCCAAGTTCAAGGTTGCGGGATTCGTAAATCGTGAGAAAGCGGCGCCGGGCGCAAAACAATTTGATTCGCAAGGGCGGGTTTAAGACCCGCCCTTTTTTTGGTCGTCGAACTATGGCATGAGTAGAAAAATTTTTTGAACTTCCAGGGAGGCAGTTATGAAAGTCAAACCTAAACGCAAGCCGATCAAATGGCCCGACGGCGCGCGCATCGCGATCACGCCTTGCGTCGCCTTTGAAACCTGGCCCGAGGACTTGGGCGGGCCAAACACTCTACAGCAAGAAAACCGCCGCAGCTTTCCGCGCAACGCCGAGACCAAGAGAAACCTGGCGATCATCACCGACCGCGAATTCGGCGAGCGTGTCGGGATTTACCGCATGCTCGAAGTGTTCGAGAGCGAAGATATCCGCACGAGTTTTTTCCCCACCGGAATCACCGTGGAAAACTATCCGGAGATTTTCCAAGACGCGGCCCAGTATGGCCATGAGATCGGCACCGAAACCTGGATCCATGATTACAGTTATATGAAAAAGCGGCCGCAGGAAAAAAAGGATTTGCTCAAGACCGCCGCCGCGGTGAAAAAAGTCGTCGGCAAAGCGCCGGTGGGGTACCTTTCCACGGGCGTAGCGCCGAGCTTCTCCACGCCAGAAGTCATCTTGGAGTGCGGCTATAATTACTGGATGGACCCGCAGCATCAGGAGACGCCGTACACCCTCAAGGTCGGTAAAAAAGAATTGACCGTGTTGTCCTACTTCCAGGATTTAAACGACTATTCGAGTTATCAGCGCGCCGGTCGAACGCCGCGCGATCTGTTGCAGATGTGGATCGATACTTTCGATTGTCTGTACGAAGAAGGGGCGAGCGATCCGAAGTTTATGATGTGGGGTAATCATCCGTTTGTCGGCGGCCGGCCGTTCCGCGCATTTCTGTTACGCGAGTTTATTCGCTACGCGAAAAAACATAAAAACGTCTGGTTCGCCACCGCGGGCGAAGTGGCGCAATGGTACCGGGAAAACTACCACGACGCGCAGGTTGAAGAGTGGCCCAACTTCTACCACGCCGGCCGGCGCGGCAAGATCAGCGATCTGTCGAAGCTGTAAAAGCGGGATTAACCGCTAAGAACGCAAAGGTCGCAAAAATTATCGAGGAGGGCTGACCCGTCTTTCTCAAATCCTGAGGAATTTACCGCAGAGCCCACAGAGGTTAAATAGTATAGGAATCGGATTTGTAGGGGCGCAGCGTGCTGCGCCCCTTTGCGTTTGGCGGCTTCGCTATCGCGCCGGCAGGTAGGAAAAGTCGAAAACCTGGTTGGCGGGAATCTCTTTCGTGATCCCTTCCGTCTGTCTGGCGTCGCGGATGGTGTCATTCATGAGCTGGGCGTCGACACGGCCGTCGGCGGTTTCCACTTGTTTATGCTGCTCGTAAATCTTCGACAATAAATCTTCGTCGTCGATGCGCAGTACACGTTTGAGCATAGGGAAGACTTTGGCTTTGTTGTCTCTCGCGAAAGCGCGTGCTCGCATTAAGGCGCGCGTCAGGCGGCGCACTTGATCCGGATTCTTTTCCAGCGTCTCGCCCAAGGCCGCGACACCGGTGCTCGGCAGCCGGACGAAATTCCCCGAGAAACCTAGGTTGTTCAACCCTTCGCGGTAAGCGATGAAATTGAAAGGCGGGTTGAGCATCGCCGCGGCGACGCGGTTGGTCTTGAGAGCGGAGATCATCGCGGTCTGGCCAGGAATGGTAATGACGTTCACTGAATTCAGTTCAACTTTCGATTGAGTCAGGATGCGCCGCATGATGATGTCCTGCAGACCGCCGCGTGACGAAATTGCTACGGTCTTGCCTTTCAGCTCGGCAATCGAGGTCACGCTTGGTGCGCCGACTAAATCTTGCAACGGACGATCGACGAACAGCATGACGGTCCGCACATTGATGCCGCGGATCGCGGCTGCGACTGCGGAGCCGATGGTCGCGGCGTATTGAATGTCGCCGGCGAGCAGAACTTTGATGTTGAGCGAGGCCGGCATCACGACCATTTCGGCATTGAGCCCTTCCTGTTGGAAAAAGCCATGTTCTTTAGCGACGAAGAATGGCATGGCAGTGATGGTTACCGACGGCAGGCCGATTTTGATGTTCTCGGCGCGGGCAAGTGATCCGAGAAATAAAAGCGAGATGAGCAATAATTTGAGCAGCATCGTTGGCCTTCTCAGTCGAGCGGGTAGAGTCTCCGCGCATTGTCGTTGAGTATCTTACGTTTGGTTGCGGTGCTGAGTTTGGGATGATTGGCGATGGGCTCGGAAGCGCCGGGCCAGCGGCTGTCAAAGTGGCTGTAGTCGGAAGCGAAGACCAGCCAGTCGTCGCCAAACACGTCGATGACATGGGTGAGTTCGCTTTCATCCGCTTCGAAGGAAAAATAGAGCTGGCCGCGCTCGAGTAGTTTGCTTGGTGCCGCGTTCAGATCTGGCAACTGCACGCCGAGAACTTCGTAATGCTCGTCCATTCTCTCGAACCAATAGGGCAGCCAGCCGCAGCCCGATTCTAGAAATACAAAGCGCAGCTTGGGAAAACGATCGAGCACGCCTTCGCCCAGGATCACCGACAAAGCGATCATCTGCTCGAATGGATGGCCGAACAGATGCGAATAGAAAAATTTGTCGACGCGCTCGGTGCCGGTGGCGTCCGAGCCGTAGCGGCCGAGAAACATATGCACGCAGATAGGGACGTTTAGCTTCTCGGCTTCGGCGTATAGCGGAAAATAACACCGGTCGCCCAAATGACGGCCTTTGACGTTGGGGAAGATCGAGGCGCCGACCATGCCGAGTTCGGTGACGCTGCGGCGCAACTCTTCGACGCTGGCATCGATGTCTTGTTGCGCCAGAGCGGCGGTACCTTTGATGCGCTTGGGGTCGGCAGCGCAGTACTCGGCAAGCCAGGTGTTGCGCGCGCTGGCCAGTGCCGCTGCGAGCCCGGCGTCTTCCAAGGCCGGTAAAGTTCCGGCCAGACCGGCGCCGAAGAGCACGGCGATGTCGATCTGCTCGCTATCCATGTCGACCAAGCGCGCATGCGGATCGGTCATGCCCGGGCGGCGCGGATGGGGCCGGCTGTAGGGACCGCCAACGCCGATGCCGAGACCGCTCGGGCGCGGCCAGGGTTTGCCTTCGATGATCGTGCGCAGCTGGCCATTGCCGCTGTCGCGCCGCTCCGGCGCCTGGCTTTTATACTTTTCCGGCAGGCGCGCTTTCCAGTCAATATGATTTTCTTCCAAGTGGCCGTCGGCGTCGACGGTGCCGAACAGGGTTGCCATAGTGGCCTCGCTTCGCTTGCGCTGTCTTACAAATTACAAATTTTCAAATCCCAATTGCCAATTTGTCAGGTGTCGAGCAGGGCCGGGAAGAAGACTTCTTCGATCTTGGCCAGCCGTTGAGTTAAGCCTTCCTCATGCGAGTTGCGAAAGAGGGTTTCGAGCATTGTGCGATTGTCGGCGATGCCGAAGGGAAATGGATCGGTGCCGACCATTTTTTCCTGGCTGGCGCGATCGCTGTGTTCGAAGTAAAGATATGCGGGGTTGCCGTAGTTGCCGCGCTCGTAGGCGATGCGTTTGCTGTCAGTGAACAATCGGAGGAGTTCGCCGGGCAGCCAAGCATGTTCTTCGAGCAGCCGGCGCTGGGCGACGATAACGTGGTTCGCCGGTACGATACTGGTTTTTTTGTAAAACTGCTCGACGATGGACAGGCCGCCGTCGGCGAACATTTTGCGCAGCCGCGGATTGCCCTCCAGTGGTGTGCCGCCATAGCGGTCGATATTTAGTGTCATCAGCTTGGCGTCGTGACGCGGCGCAAATCCGTAGGCAGCGTCGATTTCGCCTTCGTCGAGCATGACGTCGAAAGTTTGCTCCTTAGTGAGCCAGGTGGTCGATACGCCGGCCGGAGGCCGGCTATCCATGCCGAGCAGACCTCCATGGCTCAAGTCTTGAACCCGGCCGATGTACCAGGAAATGTCTTTGGGCTGAATGCCGCACAGTTCGCGCAGGATGACGCGAAACCATAGGCCGGCGGTCATGACGTAATCGGGAATGCCGACTCGCTTGCCCTTGAGATCGCACAGGCCTTGAATGCCGGCGCCGGTGTTGACGAACAGGGTCATCCAGACGAACGCTTTGGCGGGAAAGATCGGCAATGCAGCCCACTGCCAGCGTGCGCCTTTGGCTTGCTCCCGGGTGATGAGAAATTCTGATAGTGACATCTCGAAGACATCGAACTCATCGTTCTTGAGATTCTTGAAAAACAGCTCCGGCGGCGTGGTGACGTGAATATTCAGATTGGCTTTATCAGATTTGACGCTGCCGTCGATCAGCGGCTCGAAGCGCGGATTCTTGGTCACGCCGACTTTGAGATTCAACATTGGATGCTCATTTCTATTTAAATATGTGTACTACATACGCCGAGGCAGGATGGAAGGTCAAACGTGCCGGATGCGAAAGAGTTTTTCGCGACGAAGTGTTGATGAGCTTACGCTCGTTTACAGAGTATTAAATTGCCGCCTCCCGCCATTCCATGGTTATTTCCTTGATTCGTCATGCGGCCGGACGCCGGCATCCAGGGTGGGGAGGGATAGATACCGGCTTTCGCTTTCGCCGGTATGATAGAAGCATTATGCCAAGTCGTCGCCAGATCGTACTTGCACTTCTCTTTCTGCGGAGGACATAAAATTCACGAAGGTCGGAATGATGATTTTTCTGAACCCTTTGTTTTTTCTTCGCGATGAGGATGAAGTTTTCTATAAAACAGGCGAGCCGAACTGAATCGACTCGCCTATATTGAACTGTTGTACGCGCTGGATTGGGTTACGACGGATTGCGAACGACGAAATGTTGCTCGGGCACCGGATAACCAGCCGCGCCGCAGGTCTCGCGGATGACTTTGTTGGTATCGAAATAGACCTGCCAGTAATGATCGGTATGGCAATAGGGACGCACTGCGAGCACCGGGCCGTTGAAATTGAATTCAAGAACTTCGACATCCGGCGCGGGGTCAGCTTTGACGTTGGCGACCTTGCTCACTTTATCCTTGAGCAGTTTGATCGCCTCGTTGTGATCGACCGAGTGGGCGAGCTGGGCCTTCAAGTCGACCCGACGAAACGGGTTCGCCGAATAATTTTGGATTGTATCGGCAAAGATTTTGTTGTTGCCGAGCATAGTGAGGACGTTATCGGGTGTCACCACTGCGGTGACGAAGAGCCCGATTTCCTTGACTGTGCCGGTGACTCCGGCCGCGGTGACGAAATCGCCGACTTTGAACGGGCGGAGCACGATCATGAACGCGCCGGCGGCGAAATTAGCCAATAAACCGCTCCAGGCCATGCCGATGGCAACGCCGGCAGCGGCGAGGATCGCGGCAAAACTCGTGGTCTCGACGCCGAAGTAGCCTAAGATGGCGACAACCAAGATGACATTCAACGTGACCGAAATGACGGTGCCGATGTAACGTAATAAAGTGGGATCGACTCTTTGCTTTTCCAACGCCGAACTGACCAAGCGGATTGCTAAACTGATGAGCCAGCGACCGACTAAGTAGAAGACAATCGCGCCGATGACTTTGAAGCCGACAACAATGCCTACATCGATTATCGATTGCATAGTTTTGCTAAAGTCCATGATTCTAACTCCCCCGTAGTTTGTCGAGAATTATATTTTGGGTTTGAGACCGTATCGCTTAGCTGTAACGGTCTACTTAGGTTGGCTTGGCGAGCTTGTCAATAAAAATCTCTCCGTTGTCGTGACCGCGGGCAAATCGAAGTCAATCGCACGCTCATGCATGAGTGGACATTGACTGGTGCTTCAGGTAAGAGAGGAAATCCTACGTTTGTAAAAACTCGGAGGTTCTAAATGAAAATTTGTCATTACAACAACAATCAAGCCGGCGTGGTTGTCGGCGATAAGGTGATCAACTTCGGCGATGCGATGATCAAGGCCGGATTAGCGCGCCAAGGCTACACGATGCTCGAAATCATCGATGCACTGGCGAACAATCCGGCGGCGATGCAGATCGCTCTTGACGCGGCCAGTGGCTCGGGCGGCGTCGATCTGAAATCAGTGAAGCTCCTGGCGCCGATCCAGAACCCCGGCACGCTGTGGGCCGCGGCGGCAAACTACGGCGCGCATCGCGCTGAAATGGTCCAACGGATGGGCAACGCCGAGCGACCGGTCATCAACAAAGATGACCTGATGGCGGAATTTTTCATCAAGACGACTTCATCGATCATCGGTCCCGGCGACACGATCATTCTACCAAAGCGCTCAAACCTGGTAGATTTCGAGTGCGAGCTTTGCGCGGTCATCGGCAAGCGCGCGCGCAATGTCAGCGAAGCGGATTCTCTGAATCATGTTTTCGGTTATATGATGTGCTGGGACATCAGCCAGCGTGATCCGTGGGGCAAGGGCATGCAAAACACGCGCAACATTCGCAAGGGCATGGATACCTTTACCGCTCTCGGCCCATGGATCGTCACCCG
>DASSGE010000144.1:0-5044 GCA_035693605.1 Binatia bacterium | reverse complement strand
AGCGGGCAGGTGGGGATCATCATTCTCGCTTTCCTATTCTGGAGACCGAGCCATCGGCGGCCAATCGTTGTTCATCCGAAACGCGCATAAAGCAAGCCCGATCCTATGCCGCTCGTCTTTTTGCACTTCTTAGGGATTCTTCCAGAAAATCTCCATGTACTGTTTGTTGATCTCGTCGAAGCGCGCCATCATCTTAGGGTTGACTGGATGGAGTCGATAACCGGCGGTTTTTTTGCGCAGGTCCGATTCGACGCTGGGATTGGCCGGGTAACTGCCGATGACATTGGCGGTGAGACTTTGGCCTTCCTGCGAGAGTAAAAAATCGACGAACAATTTGGCGGCGTTGGGATGGCGCGCGTGGGCGTAGATGCCGAGCAGATGGGTCGATGCCGGGATCGGATTCCGCCCAGGCACCCATTCGATGGGTGCGCCGGCTTTCTGGATTTTCGCGAAGGTTTCTAAATAAGTGTTGGCCAGCACCGGGAATTCGCCGGCGGCGAGCAGTTGGGTCAGGAGATTCTTGTTCTCGCGCATGTAGAGATCTTTGGCGGCGAGCTTTCTCATAAACCCGACCCCTTCCGCCTCGCCCATGATCTCCAACATCACTGCCATCCACGAGCTGTCGCGGTAGTCCATGGCGATCTGCTTGGGTCGCCAGCGCGGGTGCAATAGGTCTTCGTATCTTCTCGGCACGCTGTCCGGTGCAACCAGTTTGGTGTTATAGGCCATGCCTTGGACTCCCAGATGGAGAATATTCCAATAGCCGTCGGCATCTTTCAGCGTGTCGGGATATTTGGCGCGCTCCGGCGAGTCGTATTTCATGATCAGTTTGCCGCGGGTGAGCTCGTTCCAGATGGTAAAGGTCGCGCTGATCACGTCGGCTTCATGTTGCTGGGTGCGCGCTTCCAATTGAATCTTGGGCAGCAGCTTCTGCGTATTGGCACGGTAAAGCGAAGTGTCGATGAATGGATATTTTTTCTTGAACTCGGCGAGCAGGGCGGTGGCGTTTTCCGTCAGCATGCTGACGTAGGCGACCAGCTTGCCTTCTTTCTTCGCCGCCTCGATGAGTCTTGGATCGGCGCCTTGTGCCGACATCGTCTCAAGTAGCAGAAACGAGATTAGAACTTGGCATAGCAGCATTCTCGATCTCATGGGCTTCTCCTCAATTTGCACGCGAAAGTATTCCGCTGGTTAAGTCTTCTCCAGGCATTGGCGCACTAGTTTAGCCAACGATAACACATGCTCACGGATGTAGGTTTCGTGATTTCCGGGTGCGCAATAGGACGCCACATCTCCGGATATGAGACTCTGCCACCCACCGAGGGGATCAACCGCGTAGGCGGTTTCATTGAAGATGAAGCTGACCTTTCCAACGTAAGGACGCGGTCGATAGGCGCGCAAGGTCTGCACGTAGCTTTCCTGGTGCCGCTGGATGCGCCGGTCGTTTTCGACATTCGCGTGCGCCGGTATCGTGGAATGTGAGATCGCTGCAGCGAGTTTCGCGGACAAACTGCGGCGCCAATCCCGGAAGAATCGGTCGACGCGCTTACCGTATTCGTGCAGCAGGTAGTGATAGTATTTTTTTCTCGTCGGACAAAAACTATCCAACAGCACCAGATTGCAGTTTTCGCCCTCGGCTTGCAGCTGGCGGGCGATTTCATAAGCAAGCGCGCCGCCGATGCAGTTACCCATTAATGAATAGGGCCCTTGCGGTTGCAGCGCGCGAATCTCCTGCAGATAGTCCAGCGCCATATCTTCGACGCGGCGATGCGCCGCCATTGCCCCCTCGGCACTGCGCGCGCGCAGGCCATAGAACGGGTACTCCGCGCCGACATGGTAGGCCAATCGGGCGTAGTATAGATAGGCTTCATCGCCGCCGAAGCCGCCAGGGAGCAGAAATACCGGCCGCTCGCCCTTGCCGGGTTTGAGCTCGAACATATAGCGCCAGCGGTTTCCCGCCGGTGCTTCAAGATCCTGCTCCGCAGCCTCCAAACGCGCGGCGATTCCGGCCACACTCGGACTCTCGAACAACCACCGCACTGGAACCGGCCGGTGAAACTGTTCTTGCAAGCGTGAAACCAATGCGATGCCGAGTAGTGAATGGCCGCCGACGGCGAAGAAATTGTCATTAACGCTGTGTGGCTGCGCGCCTAGCACTTCAGTCCAGATCTCGCGAACCAGGATCTCCTTCGCCGTACGGGGGCTGGCCTGCAGGGCAGCCGTGTCGCGTGCCGGTGCACCCGGCTGCGGCAACGCCCGGCGATCGACCTTGCCGTTGGCGTTGAGCGGCAACTGGGGTAGTGGCACGTATGCCGCGGGCAGCATGTAATCGGGTAGCTTGGCTTGGAGGTAGGCGCCGAGCCGCTCGCTCGAAGGCGCGATGCCGGCACGCGCCACGAAATAGGCGACCAAGCGTTGGTCGCCGGGCTGGTCTTCGCGCACGATGACCGCCGCTTCCTGAACCCCGGGACACTGTCTCATGACCGCTTCGATCTCACCGAGCTCGATGCGGAAACCGCGTAATTTAACTTGGTCGTCGATGCGGCCGAGAAACTCGATGTTGCCGTCGGCGAGATAACGCGCCATGTCGCCGGTGCGGTAAAGCCTGGCGCCGGGATCATCGCTGAATGGATTGCCAATGAATTTTTCTGCCGTCAGTTCCGGACGATTCAGGTATCCGTGGGCAAGGCCGGGGCCGCCAATGTAGAGCTCTCCGGCCACTTTAACCGGAACCGGATTGAGGCAGGCATCGAGAATATAGCAGGTTGTATTCGCGATCGGCTTGCCGATGGGCAGCGCAGGCGCGTCTTCTGCAAGTGCATTTACCCAATAACTGGTCGCGAAGGTGGTGGTTTCCGTGGGACCGTAGACGTGCAGCAAGCGGCCATGCGGCCCGGTGGCAAGATAGGCTTTGACTTTTTGCGGATTCGCCTTCTCGCCACCGAAAAGTAAATATCTCAAGCGGCCGAGAGCCTGGGGAATATGGTCGACCATTTGATTGAATAAAGCGGTGGTCAGAAACAGAGTCGTTATGCTCCGGGCGTCGATAGTCGAAGCAAAACTAGGCGGCGATAATAAGGTGTCTTTGTCGATTACAATCACACGCGCGCCGTTCAATAAAGCGCCCCAAATCTCGAAGGTGGCGGCATCGAACGAAACATTGGAGACCTGGGCGATGGCATCGGCTGGAGTGATTTCGACATAGTCCGTATGCAGCACCAGCCGGATCACCGCTTGATGGGATACCGAGACTCCCTTAGGCAATCCCGTCGACCCGGAGGTGTAAATGACGTAAGCCGGATCGCAAGGGCTTATGTTTACAACGAAGTCGCTCCCGTCAGTGGACGGATCGTCATCCGAGTTCAGCTCGATGGGCACGATCAAGATGGACGGATCGGCGACATTAGGGGCCGCGATGTCGCGCGTTAGCAGCGCCCCGATTTGAGCGTCCTCAATCATGAAGCGTAACCGTTCTTTGGGATAGCTCGGGTCAAGCGGGATGTAGGTACCGCCGCTCTTGAGGATGGCGAGCAGGCCGACGATCAATTCGATGGATCTTCCCAGGCAGAGTCCGACGGTCATGGACGGCCCAATGCCAAGCTGCTGCAGGCGCCGGGCGAGATTGTTGGCTTCGCGGTTAAGTTCGCGGTAGGTGACCTGTTGGTGCGCGTCAATCACAGCGACGGCGTCCGGTGTCTTGGCAACCTGTGCTTCGAACAGCCGGTGGATGCACTGATCGGCGGGGTAGTCACTCGTAGTGTCATTCCATTTGAGCAGCAATTGGTGCTTTTCCGCCGGCGATAATAGCCGCGCATGATCGATGCGCACCGAAGGGTCGGCGACGAACGACTCCAGCAGCGTTAGATAATGGCTCAACATGCGCTCGACGGTTGCCGGCTCGAACAGATCCGCATCGTACTCGGCGCGCAACATTGGACTTGTTTCACGGTTTAACACCGACAAGTAAAAATCGCATTTCGCGGCGCCGTTGAAAATCTCGTAGGGGCTTTGCGTCAGACCCGGCAGTTCCGGCACCGGCCCGGTCGTGCTCTGAGAGGCGAAAAGCACATTGAACAGCGGTGTCTCGTTGAGGCTGCGCTGGGGATTTAGTTCCTCGACGAGCTTCTCGAACGGAAGATCCTGATGGTTGTAAGCGTTAAGCGCGACGTCGCGGACTCGACCCAGTAGTTCGACAAAGGTTGGATTGCCGGAGAGGTCTGCACGCAAAATCAGTGTATTGATGAAAAAACCGATCAGGCCTTCGACTTCGGTGCGATTCCGGCCGGCAATCGGCGTTCCGATTGCGATATCGGTTTGCCCGCTATAGCGATGCAGCAGCACCTGGAACACTGCCACCAGGGTCATAAACTGAGTCACGCCATGCGCACGGCTGAAGGCGGCGACCCTCTCGGTCAAATTCTTTTCGATGGGTGTGATGATTCTGGCGCCGCGCCATTGACGCTGCAACGGCACCGGACGATCCGTAGGCAAATGGAGCGTCTGCAAGCCTTCGAGATGGCTCTTCCAAAAGGCCAGCTGCCCTTGGACTTGCTTGTCCGTGAAACAATTCCGCTGCCAGACGGCGTAGTCTTGATATTGGATCGGCAGTTCGGCGAGGTGGCTCGCCGCGGCAAAAGTTTCGGCGCGGTAAAATTCACCGAGTTCGCGCCAAAGAATGTTCACAGACCAAGCGTCGGAGGCGATATGATGGGTGACCAGGAGTAATATCTGCTCGTGCTCGTCGAGACGAACCAGCAGCGGTCGCAGCATCAGATCGGCCGTCAGATCGAACGGCCGCCGGACCGCGCTCAAGAGCTGACGCTCGGCTTCGTTCTCGCGCTCGCGAGCTTCAGTCTGGCGCAAATCGACGATCTCAATATCGACCCGCCGTGGCTGCTGAATGATCTGAGTAGAAACGCCGTCATGGGTGGAAATCGTCGCGCGCAGCACCTCATGACGCGCGACGATGCGAGTCAATGCCTTCTGCAGGGCAGCGATATCGAGCCGTCCGGTGAGGCGAAGCGCGGAAGATTCGTTATAGTTG
>DASSGE010000143.1:0-4451 GCA_035693605.1 Binatia bacterium | reverse complement strand
CGTGGCGCAGAAAGACAGTCGCCTCGGGATGATAAATTAAATCGTAGAAGCGCGTCGCGGCCGGGATCGTTGCCGCCAGAGATTCAGAGCGGCGATTGTTCGCTTCGATATCGTTGGCTGCGGCCGCGCGCCATTGCCTTTCAAATCTGTTGTCTGCCGTCTCAAGGAGTGCCGGCGGTGCCGCCGGCGCGAGAGCGGAGTAGGGTTCAAGCATCGTGGCCTTGCCGTTGCCGAGTTTGCGCACCCCGCCTTGACCTTTGGTCGTGGTGTTGACGATCAGTCCTACTTTCGCCGCCCAAACCGAAACGTCCGCTTCGTTTATAGCGAGCGTGTGGCGTCCGAGTCTGGCGATTTCGCCGGCAAGAGATTGCGCGTGGGCGAAGGTTCGATTGGAGATGATGAGTTGACCCTTGCCGATGTGATCGCTGACGTGAAACGCTAAGGCGCGCGCCGAGCCACCGGCGCCCAATAGCAGAACATCGACGGCGTCGAGCGACGGTAGGAAACCTTGAGGGTGCTCCGAAGTTGGCACGAGCAGGCTATCGACGAAACCTTCGCCGTCGGTGTTATATCCTGTCAGCTTGCCGGTTTGGCTGCGAACTACGGTATTGACGGCTTGGATGCGCGCCGCGCCAGGATCGAGCTCGTCGAGAAAATCGATCACTCGCACTTTGTGCGGCACGGTAACATTGATACCGAGAAACTGGTCGCAATCTTTCAGGACGCGCAACAAGTCGCCCAGGTGGGCATCGTCGACATCGAACGGGAAATACTGCGCGCTGATTCCTAAATGGCCAAAGGCGGCGTTCCATAAACCGGGACTCTTCGAGTAGTGCGAAGGGCTGTCGCCGACGATGCCGGCTAGCGCTTTACCGGCGAGAGCTTTTTCATCCAAACGATTGGCGATAAGCCGGTGGATGGCATTGACGTTGAGTATCGGTGCCATGGCTGGTCCGCTGCTCTCCAGTAGTCGCACGCAGCCAGTTGTTTGGCAACCGGTGGAAGGAACCCGGCACTCAGGCTGATTTTTTTATCGCGAGTTTGCGATCGGCGAGATCGAGAAGCGTCCGCTGATTATCGATCACGGTTTCCATGGCGACGTCGTGGCCCCACAGTTGCTGGACATACTGCAGCGTCTTTTCAGCGTACTCCAGCTGCAAATCGCGGCCGTCGTGGTCATGTTGCAATAACAGCGTGCGATTGTTGCGGTAATCCGCGTCGACGACCTTGATCACCGGGATGGTGCCCGTACCGACATTACGAATAAGCGTATCCTTGATATGTTGCCAGCTCTCCTCGTCGGCGACATGACTGACCACCTGCTGGTTGCCCTGATTCTTGTATTCGAACAGATTGAGCTCGCGAATCAAATCTTCGGTCAGGTAGCGGCGCAAGAACGAACTGTCGCGCTCGACCTCGCGAACTTCAAAAAGCTTTTCGTTGGCGTTTTTCCGGCGCGGGCCAAATTCCTTTACCTCCACAGCGCTGGGATTCTGCCAGCGCTTCTCGATGTCCTCCCAAATTTTCATTCCGACATGGTACGGGTTGAGGCTACCCGGCGAGGGGCGCAAAACCTGGGCGTGGCGCACAAGAAACTCCAGATGCAACCCTTGGGGAAGATCGAGAGTCTCAAGGATGCGCTTGTGCCAGAAACTTGCCCATCCTTCGTTCATGATTTTGGTTTCTATCTGCGGAATAAAATACTGCGCCTCTTCGTGGACGATGGTCAGAAGATCTTTCTCCCACTCGGCGAGCAGCGGATTGTGGTCGCGGATGAATAGCAGCAAATCCTGATCCGGGTAAAGCGGGACCTTCTGTAAATCCGGTTCGGCGACCTCGCGCCGGCGATGGACCGCGTGAAACGGATCGTCCGGCAATTTGGCTTCTTCGATTTTGCGTTGTCGTTCTTCGCCGGCAGTGAGCTTGCGGACGGCAAGATTGCGCCGGCATTGCAGCGACAGAGCATGCGCCGCGTCGACCATAGCCTCGACCCGTTCCAGACCGATGCTTGGATCTTCGACATAGTGGCGCACCCGGTTGGCGTGGCTTTTGAAATTCTCAATCGTGTATTCGGCGCGGGTCGAGCGAAAGGTAAAATTGTTCTTGAAAAAATCATTGTGGCCATAGACATGGGCGATGGTGAGCACCTGTAAAGCCAGTGTGTTATCGCGCATGAGATAGGCGATCGACGGATTGGAATTGATGACCATCTCGTAGGGCAGCCCGCTGACGCCATAGTCGTAGAGGGTCTTGAGCTTTTCGAAACTTTTGCCGTAGGACCAATGAGGATAATGGGACGGCATACCCGAGTAGACCATATAGGAGATCATGTCCTCATGGTCGCAGATCTCGAACTCTTGATCGTAAGGGTCCAGGCCGAAGCGTTGCACGAGCTCGATAATCCGCTCGTTCCAACGTTCAAGATCGTCGATGTTGTAGTCGGTAGCCATGGTTGGTCTCAGGCGGCGTCTTCTTTGGCGCGGTCTTTGGTGAGAAATGTCTTGAAGGAACTCCAGACATCCTCTTTCTTCTGAATCTGCACGGCGAGAAAATTCGGCTCCTGAATCTGCGAAAAAAAGCCGATCAAGCTGCTGCCATAGTAACCGGAGCCGAGCGGTTTGATCTCGCCGTAGCCAAACAAATTGGCTGCCTTGGCAAGTTCCTGGGCGGCTTTGATGGTCGCCGGATTGTCAGACTCGAAGTTGTCCCCGTCGGAACAGTGAAACACGTAGACGTTCCAGAGCGCCGGATGGTAACGTTGCTCGATGATTTCCAGCGCTTTGATATAGCCGGACGAGATCATTGTGCCGCCGGATTCGCCCTTGTGGAAGAATTCCTCTTCGGTAACCTCTTTAGCCTCGGTGTGATGCGCGATGAAAACGATCTCGACGTTCTGGTAGCGAGTCGAGATAAATTGATAGAGCAGGAAGAAAAAACTGCGCGCCAAATATTTTTTCATGGTGTCCATGGATCCCGACGTGTCCATGATGCACAAAACCACGGCGTTGGATTCTTCGCGCGTGTCGGTCACCGTGTGATGATAGCGCAGATCGTCTTTGTGAAACGGGAAGCGCTCCAATAAGCTTGACTCGCGAATCGCCAGCGGCCTTGCTGACTGGCGGCGCTGCATCGCCTTTTTGCGTTTGACCCGCGAAAGCGCGGTGCGCTTTTTATCGAGGCGAACTCTGATGCCTTTGCGCCGATAACCCTTTTGCCGGATCAGTCGTTCAAACTCGATTTTGCGCAGCCGCTTGCGTTCGAGATCAGGCAGCACCAGATCCTCGAACATCAGGTCGATCAGCTCGTCGAGGCTGACATCGGTCTCGTAATAGTCGATGCCCGGACGGTTACCGGCCTGCTGCCCGGCTTTGCCGTCCTCGCCCTGACCGACGACATCTCCCGGCTTGGGATCGCCATCGCCGCCTTGACCGACACCGGGTGTGTTGTCGCCGTAGATGAATCGGTACTCTTTGACGCCGCGGATCGGCACTTTAATGATGCGGTTGTGGTCTTTGCCGATAATCGACTCCTCGGCGATGATATCGGCAATATTGTTGCGGATCGCTTCGCGAACTTTTTGCCGGTGGCGCAGACGATCACCGGCGCTGCGATCGCTGCGTTGACCGGAGGATGAATTGTACGGGCGAAAGATGGTTGACATATGTTAGCAGAGTTTCCCGTCGCCTCAGTCTTTCCAAAGATTGTTGGCGGCATACTTGAGCACGACATCGACACAGCTCTGGCAGTAGCCGTTCTCTAAAAGGTTTTTCACCATGGCATTATATTTCTCGGACTGTTCTTCGTCGCGCATGCGCGATTTCGTGATCACCCGGCTCAAATCGCGCACTGAAGTGATGAGTTTTTTCTCGATCGCTTCCTTGAGCGGTTCGTAGCTACGATAGTCGATTTTTTCGCCGCGCCGGTTGGCAGCCCAGAGGTAAGCGATCACCTCTTGGCGGAAACCATCGGCGGCGGAGCCGATGATGGCGATCTGCTCTTCGATGGACTTCATGAAACCTTCATCGGGCGTCAGTTCCTCCTTGGTGTTGCGGTCTTTGACCTTGCTCTTGTTGATATAAGCTTCGGCGTGATCGAGATAGTTCTGGAACAGACCTTCGGCCTGTTCTTGATAGGAGTAGACGAACGCCCGGGTAATTTCCTTCTCGAGCAGTTCCAAATACTCCTTGTGCAGGGTGTCTTGGAGAAACTCCAGGTACTGTTTCCTGGTGTCGTCGGGCATGTCGGCTTCTTTGGACATATTGATCAAAGCCTCGCGGACGTTGATCGGGTTGATGCAATTGCCCGCGGTGTTATCCGACAAGGCGTTGTCCAGCGCCTTCATAATAAAGCGCGTCGAGATTCCCGACATGCCTTCACGTTTGGTAGCGTCGCGCAGTTCCTGGACATCGACCTTCTTGGTTCGGCCTTTCTCGACAACTTCTTCGCCGTTA
>DASSGE010000142.1:0-2406 GCA_035693605.1 Binatia bacterium | reverse complement strand
GAAGGCCCGGGGGATTTTCCTCTAATCGGTATTTTCATAAGAGAACGCAAAAGCCGCAGCCCCAACTTCATCCTCCCGTAACTCGGGGGAGGACAGAGGAGGGGATGGCGCCGAACCTCAACGGAGTCACTATGTCTCTCCAACTGACTATTGCCTGCGGCGATTACGATCGGACTCATCCGCTGATCGATGGTTCGGTCCGGCCGGAGGGGATCGAGCTAAACTGGCTGACCCTCCCGCATTTGGAAATCTGGATTCGCATGCTCAATTACTATGACTTCGATACCTCGGAGATTTCCCTGGCGTCATATACAATCGCCCGCACTCTCGGCAAACCGCTGACGGCGATCCCGGTGTTCCCGGCCCGGGCGTTTCGCCATTCGTATATTTTTATCAATACCCGGAGCGGGATTCGCGAGCCCCAAGATCTCATGGGCAAGCGCATGGGGTTAGGCGAATTTCAACAGACCGCGACGGTGTGGATGCGCGGCATGCTGCAGCATGAATACGGCGTCGATCTCGACCAGATCGAGTGGTTCACCTGGACGCCGCGCTCGCGCATGGAGCTGGAATTGCCGAAGCGGTACAAGGTGACGCAGCTGAAGCCGGACCAGAAGCCGGATCAGATGCTGTTCAACGGCGAACTCGACGCGATCATGGTGCCGAGTCTGTTTCCGTCGTTATTCAATCCGCCGGCGCATGTGCGCCGTTTGTTCGAAGACGCGCCGAAAGTCGAAGCCCAGTATTTCAAAAAGACCGGCATCTTTCCGATCATGCACGCCATCGCGCTCAGGCAGGATGTCTGGGAAGCTCATCCGTGGGTCGCGCGCAGCTTGTTCAAAGCCTTTCAGCGCGCCAAGGAAGATGCCTATGCGCGATTGAATGATTTGTCGCCCTACAAGATTAGTTTAGCGTGGTTTCGTGATCCGGTTGCCGAGCAGCAACGGATCCTTGGCGACGATCCCTGGCCCTATGGCTTTGAGAAAAACCGCAAAGTGGTCGAGACGCTGGTGGGGTATTTATACGAGCAGGGATTGGCGGAGAAGAAAGTTAGCGTGGAAGAGTTGTTTGCGGCGAATACACTCGATTTGTAGCTTCGCTACGTTCCAGTCGTTCCAATGGTGCCAATTGTCTGAACCCCTGGAACTACTGGAACGATGGGAACGGCTGCAACGAGCTTAGAGTCCGAGTTGCGTCTTTCCCGGGCCTTCTTCACGGTATAAGCCAAAAGGTTTTAAGACCGGCGCGTCATTCATCGAGAACAGGATGGCGTCGTCCGATGTCGAGGTGTTGGCATGTTCATGCCAGTGCCAAAGCGGCACGACGAAGTTGTCGCCTTGTTCCCAGTCGAAATTCTGTCCATTGATTACGGTTGTGCCGCGGCCGCGGAAGGCGTGGTAGAGCACGGTGCTGGTGTGGCGATGCGATTGGGTGCGCTGCCCCGGCTTGAGCATTTGAATCCAGCAGGAGAGCGTCGGCAAGGTCGATCCGCAGGTGAGCGGATTGACGTATTCCATCGCGTAGCCTTCGTAGGGATTGGGCGAGCCTTCGGCGAGTTTCTTGAGCCCGGGATAGGTGTCTTGCCAGCGGTAGTGCAGCGGCGCCGCCGGTTTTTCCGCTTCGCTCGTCACCGGCCGCGCCATGCCGTAGGCGCTCGCGTCGTAACGCGGCGCTTCCAGCGGCATGCGCTTTTCCGGAAACGGCTCGAAGGAAACTACTTGCAGCGATTGGATGAACGGCACGTCGAGACCGTCGATCCAGATCATCGGCTCGGCGCCTTCATGGGCGTGTTCATGCCAGGCCCAGCGCGGCGTCAGGATCAGATCGCCGTCTTCCATCACCATCTTTTGATTGTCGACATTGGTGTAGGCGCCTTTGCCTTGGAGGATGAAACGGATCGCCGACATGGTGTGGCGATGGGGCGGCGCAACTTCGCCAGGCTGGATCATCTGAAAGGCGAACAGCAGGGTGTGGCTGGTCATCTCGATCTCTTGAGCGCCGGGATTGACCAGCCGGAGCGTGCGCCGTTCGGCTTGACCGCGCTCGAGTTTGATCTGATCGCGCGCTTGTACCAAGCCGTCATAGATATCGGCCCATTTCCACAGATGCGGCTGGATTTTGGTTTTCGGGTCGCCGGGTCGAGCGCCGGCGGGAATGCGCCAAATGCCGGAAATCCATTTTTCCGCCAGGCGGCGATCGAGTTCTTCGATGTTGGTACTTGGGCTATTCATAGTTTACCTCATCAGATTCGGCAAAATATTATCGTGTCGCCGTTGAATTTGCTATTCAAACGAGGTGCTTGAATCATATCGACTCGTCATGTGAGTGGTTCTGCTTAACAAATCATTGATTTAGTGGTTCAGTTTGAGTCGGACGGACGTTTTCCAGCCCGAGAAAGATTTCTCG
>DASSGE010000141.1:0-7584 GCA_035693605.1 Binatia bacterium | reverse complement strand
TTGCCGGTCGGCTTGCCTGGCGGCTTCGAGTTCCTTGGCGGTATTTTTCGGTTCCGCTTCTATATTGGCCTCCGAGGCGAGGTCTTTCTTAAAGATCTCAAAATGTTCGGCGGCAACGTTGTAAAAGCGAATTTCCGCGATCGATTCAATTCTGGCTCTAGCTGGGGTGGTAGGTGTAGTAGCGTCGGTGCTGCTGATGTGTTCCACTGCATCGCGCCGTTGCGAAGAGCGGCGGCGAACCGTGAATTCAAAATCGGCAACCCGGTCGCCGAATTGAGTCGACCGCTCTAATGCCACTGCTGTCGGGCGCGACTCGGGCTGACGCAGAGCACCTATCGGCGCTGGAAATGGCGCGCTAAAGCCGCGGGAGTCAAACATAAGGCTGTCTCGAGCTGTGGTCACTTCTTGTACTCGCAGCGGCGGGCGTTTGGGAGCGGCGAGGGTTTGCGTTTCTGCAGAGCTTTCTAGTTCATTGCTTGCCGGTGTGGTCGAACTTGCTTTTATTGGCTGCGATGGCGCTGGACCGGACGACGCGGCGCTAAGGGAGTTTTCTCGCTCCGCTATCTTTTCAGCGCCCGACGGAATTTTGGCGGTCGGTGTTTTCTTTGCTTCGCTCGCGCTGTCTTTAGTCACAGTTATCGGCGCTGCGTCAACGGGTAGTCGATTTTCGCTGACCGTGGTTTGGTTTGCAGATCGCAATGCAACGCTGACGTCACCATTTTGCTTTAAAGGCTGTTCTTTTTGGTACAGGGCTACGGCGCAAATCGCGACGACGGCCACTGCGGTTGCCTGGACCGGCACTCGCCTGCTCAGGGGAAGCACTAGCCGCTGCCATAAGCTCCCTCTCGGTTCGATATCATGGACATGGGCCATGACCCGCTGCGCAAAGCCGAGTGGCACATCGACCGCCGGCAACGTGGCCACTTGCTGGATACAATCGGCTAACTCGTTGGATTCGGCCCGGCACAGCGCGCAAGATATGACGTGTGTCGCGACTCTTGTGGTCATTGCGGTATCCAGAGTCTTGTCGAGATACTCCGTCAGGTGCTTGGAAACCTCTTCGCAATTCATACGGCCTTCCTTCCGGCGTAGAAGTAGGATGCTAGTTCGGATTTGAGCGCTTGTCGGGCGCGATGCAATCGGGACTTAACGGTGCCCACCGGCACTTCGAGTACGCGTGCGACTTCCTCGTAAGGCACATCTTGAAGGTCACGCAAAAGGATCACTGCAGCGTCGTCATCGGACAAGCTATTGAGCGCCCGCTGGACGGTTTCACGGATTTCTTTTTTTTCCATGGATTCCGCTGGGCCGGGGTGGGGATCGCTCATTGGCTCGGTGTTATCGATCGGAACATTGCGTTGTTGGCGAGTAGTCATGCTCTTGCGCCGCGTGGTGGCATGGTTCAGCGCGATTCGATAGAGCCAGGTCGAAAAGTTGGCATCACCGCGAAATTGGCCGATGGCACGGAAAGCGGACAGGAATACTTCTTGGGACGTCTCCGCGGCTTCATCGTAATCGTTGAGCATGCGGTAGACCAGGTTGAAGATGGTTTTTTCATGACGCCGGATCAATGCCTCAAAAGCGTCGGTCTGCCCGCGCTGTAGCTTTTGGACATACTCGGCGTCGCTGATCGTGTCGGGCAGCATTGGTTCAGTGGGTTTAGACTTCGGGCTCACCAAAAAGTTCCGTTCCTGAGGAATAAACTTTCACCAGTTTATCGATCTCAGGAGCACATTGAAAGCCCCTTATTTTCAGCGGCTTAGTTGCCTGACTCGGGAATTGTGGTGAACTTTTAAACGGCCCGGAAGGTCGACTCCTCATGGCTGGGTCGCATTTGCTCCTCGAGAGCACTGGCGACACGGCTGTAAAATGATCTCATCGCTTACACCGTTTCATTCCACAGGTGCGAAAACTCTCTCGCGACGACTTGATCATAGGTTGCCGGGTTTTTGAGTAGGCCGATGTCTTGGGCGAAACGGTTCATGCTTTCGACTTTTTCCTGGGGGATGGTCGGATCGTAGTAGGGCAGATCGCGGCGCACCAGTTCGGCAATTAAACCGGCTTCGGAGGGCGGAAATCGCTTTTGACCGACGGCGGTAGCCCGATCGGGGTCCTGCTTCAACGCCTTGTGGGCTTTCATCATCGCCCGTATCGCGGCCCGCACGGTTGTCGGGTTGTCTTTGATTGTCCGGTCCGTCCCCACCAATGCGGAGAATGTGTAATTACGCGCGGCGGCTGGGCCATCGCCGCGACGAACGTCAAGCACCATGGTGCCGACGCCGCGCCGCACGGCCACCTCGCAACCCATGCCATTGGCCCAAAATCCATCTAGCGTGCCTTCCTCAAGGGCTTTGGCGGCGGAGAGTCCGAATGAAACATTCGGTCCAGCCGCTCCGGGAATGGGCATGATTTGCACATTGTTCTTCTCCGGATCGATGCCGGCTTCGACCAACAGGCGTTGCAAGCTTAGATTGACCCCGGGTGCTGCGCCGATGCGCAAGCCCTTGACGATGCTCAGGTCGCCGCGCTGCGGCTTCAAATCGCTGCGGATGACCAAAAACCAGTAAGTATGCTGGCCGCAAGCGGCGAGCAGTTTGGCGCCTTGCCATTCCGGAAACGCGAGTAGAGTCGCGTGTGCCGAGCCGACGACGAAGTCGAGCGCGCCGTCGCGCAGGGCTTCAAAGGTTTTGGGAATCGGGAACAACAAGTCTACGGAAGCGTCGAACCCTTCTTCCTTGAAAAATCCCATCTCGACAGCGGCGATGATCGGGAAGTATGAATTCGAAACCAAGTCCGGCACGGCAATACGTAGCATAATTTCTCCGCGATTTTTTTTGGCCTCCAAACGAATGGAACGATTTGAACGTTTGGAACGACTGGAACCTCTTCTTTTAATCCGCCAACGGCACGGTCATGAACACATGAGGGTCGTTGCCGAGCACCCGTGAGGTGTGGCCTTCGCCGGTGGTGTCGTCGGCGAGCATGACGTCGCCGGTCTTGAATACACGTTTGACGCCATTGCTGGCTTCGATTTCCCAGGAGCCGGAAAGCGTGACGAGGTACTGCCGGCGCGGCGCCGGATGGCGCTCCAAGAAGAGCCCCGCCGGCGCGGAGCGAAACACCGCGCCGGTGGCGGCGCGCATATCGGTGCTCAACATCGGCTGATTGCCGCCGAATTTAAGTTCGATTTCCTCAAAGTGGGATTTTTGATCGCTGCCGCTGTAGAGTCGAACGATTTTCATGGTTCCTCCTGACCTATGATGATTGTTTTAACTGAAATCTAATCTCACCACGGGAACTCGAAGTTGTTGTCATCCGTGTCTTCGTCATGAATCACTCGTTGCATTCGCTCACAGGTGATTATGGGGTGCCTTAAACTTTGTACTCCAAACCTGCGGCTTTGATACCGGTGATAACGCAGGCTTCGTCTTCATCGGCAGTGGCACCGCTGGCCCCGGCGGCGCCGATGATGGTTTCACCATCCATGATCAGCACGCCACCGGCCACCGGCACTACTTTGCCGCCGCTCATGTCCGAGAGAGCGCCGAGAAAGGCGGGCATTTCCTTCAAGCGATTACCAAGATGGCGGCTCGATTCTCCCATGCCGATGGCGCCCCAGGCTTTGCTGACGGCGATGGTGGGCCGCAAGAGACTCGCGCCATCGTCGCGCTGTAGCGCTTTGAGATTGCCACCGTCGTCAAGCACGGCGACGCATAGCGCGCGAATTTTGTTTTCATGAGCATGGGCGATTGCGTGGGCACAAATGAAGTTGGCCTTTTCCAAAGTCAGTTTCATAACTTTGTCCATTCCTTCCTGTCATAGAGGTATCTGTCTTTTGTCCATGGCGCGACGCCATTTTTTTTCGGGATCTTTGCCGAAGACCAACGATTTATCAGCACTGATGGTGAACCAAGAGTTGGCTTTGATCTCCATCTCCAATTGCCCCGGACCCCAGCCGGAGTAGCCCATTATTAATAATGCCTGGCGCGGGCCCGTTCCCAGCGCCAGCATTTGCACGATTTCGACATCGGCCGTTACGGCAAAGCCGTCGGTCATTTTGGTGCTACTGTCGAGAGTGATTTCATCACTGTGCAGGAGAAATCCCTGTTGGCGGCTGACCGGGCCACCGTAGTGCACATCGATCTCGCCGATGACGTTTTGGTTTTGGATGCCAAAGCCTTTCAGCACTTCGCTAAATGTACCTTTGGTGATGGGTTTGTTGATAATTAGGCCGAACGCCCCCTGGTCACTGTGCTTGACTAAATAAATGATCGACTCGGCAAAGCGCGGGTCCTTCATTTCAGCGGTGGCAACCAGCAGCTGGCCGGCCAATGATCGTTCGATTGCCGTTGCCGTGCCGTCAGACACTAGGCTGGTAACAACCAGCGCTATGAGAGCCGCATTGCGCCAAAGGAATCTATTTTGTTTGGCTCTTAGCACCGAAGGGCCACCCTCGTTAGATCGCGACGGCGTGACATTAGCCGCGCACTTTCGGGCCGACGGTTTCAATCGTGATGCGAATAATCACGCGCTTTTCACGCACCATCCGTTCGTGAAACTCCGGCCAGCTCTTATGCTCGCCGTAGGCTTGGCGCTGCAAGTAGACCAGTGTGTCGAGAGCTTCAGGCAACGAAACGATCTCTGCCTTGCCGCTCACTTGCACCCAGCCTTCGCCGTGAAAGGTGTCCGAAAAGGCGCACAGGGCGGCGCGCGGATCGCGCCGCAGATTATTAACTTTGTAGGCGGTCTCTCGACTGCTGATGACCGCCCGCCCCTCGCTATCGAGTCCGCAGGTTACCGGCGACATTTGCAGATCACCATTCTTGCGTCTGGTGGCGAGCACGCCGTGATGGTGATTTTTGAGAAACTCTTTGGCTCTGCCGGTCTCCACCGGAATGAATTCTGCCATTGCGCGATTTCCTTATCGATTGAGTTCAATGGGATGTGCGACAAAGTAGAATACCGGCCCGATGAAATGCAAGCGCGACTGATCAATATGAATATTATTATCACTCGCAACAATCATCAGGCATTCATTCAGTCGGACGATTCAGCGAGCGCTGATCACGCCTTGACCGGTGTCGTTGCATCACCTATAACGATTTCAGAGGGCGAGCCGTGAACATGACGATCCCACAAATGAAGTGTCCGGAAATTTTACCGGTGTTTCCGTTAACCGGGGTGATGATGCTGCCGGGAACGGTGTTACCGCTGCATATCTTCGAGCCGCGCTATCGCGCGATGGTCGAAGACGCGCAGGAAGGCGACAAGATGTTCGGCATGATCCAGCCCTACACGCCGCAGAACGATAATCGCGGACCCCAACCTGGCGCTGAAAACAGCGCTCCCGATCTCTATAGAGTCGGTTGCGCCGGTTATATGGAGAAGTGCGAAAGATTGCCGGATGGCCGTTTTTTCGTGCAGCTGAAGGGCGTCAACCGATTCCGCTTTAACGAAGAATTACCGTTGCAGCGCGGCTATCGCAGAGTCAAAGCGCTCTACGGCGACTTTGTCGACGCAACGCAAGAACAAGGATGGCAGTGCGCGCGTGCCGCGCTGATCGAAGCGTTGTCCAATTACGGCAAAGCTCACGGCATGCAGGTCAATGCCGACCAAGCATCTAAGTTCTCCGATTTGGAGTTAGTTAATTTACTCGGTGTTTCGCTGCCGTTTCACCCAGCCGAGAAGCAGGCGCTGCTAGAAGCTGCGACGCTTAAAGACCGGGAAAACATCCTCATCGACCTGCTTAAACTGGGCGCGGGGCCGTCGGCTAGTGACGTTGAGATCGCTCCCCGTACCCTGAACTGATTGCGGGTCGTCAGCCTCAGATTTTACCTGACATTTCGCTGGACCGACTCACCAAGGGTTTCCCAAAGGGATGTGCATCAAAATCGCACGTGCAAGGGCACAGAATCGACTCGACGCATAGCAGCGCTTTGGCAAAAACTGCTATTCCGCCATATCGACCAACACGCCATCGGGATCTGAGACGAAATAGTGGCCCAGGCAGCAACGGTGAAAATCTTCCTGGTTCTTCTTGCCGTTGCCGCCGACGAATTGACCGCTTGGCGGCGTCGGCGCGGTGTCTGACAGTGCGGCTAGGTCACACTTAGCTTTCTCTAAATTCTCTACTTTGAAGCCGAAGTGATCGAGGCCCTCGCGCAGGCCACGGTAAAGGTTGTTGTCGCGGGGGCGCAACAGCAGTTTCACCTTGCCGTCTGTCAGGCAGATGGAGCCGTCGTCCTTATAGGTTTCGGCTTCCTTCAACTCGAAAATTTTCTCATAGAACTCTGCCGCCTGGCTCGGGTCGTCGGCGCGAATCGAGATGTGATTGATCCAACGCGGTTGCTCCCAGCCGGCCTCGTTGTAGCCTTCGCGGACATTAGCCACATGAGCCTGCGCGATGTCGAAATGCGCGCCAGCCGGGTCGTAACTGCGCAGTCCGGCGAACGGGACATAGTCGAGTCCCTTGGCGATCAGGGTTTTCGGATAATGAAGCTCCATGCGCCGGACGAACTCTTTTATATCCTCGACTTCAAACCCGTAGTGATCCATGCCCGACTGCATGCCAGCATAGCGCGGCAGGATCGCCATGCCGATGACGCCATCGCTGATATGGCCGCGATTGGGATTCTGTTTGCCGGTCTCGTCCAGGGTGTTGGTGGTCATGCGCCGCATACCGAAGACTCGCTGATAAAACTGATCCACTGCGGCGTGATTGTGCGTGTACATGGCGATGTGGCGGATTTTACCAAACATGGGCGTCCTCCTGAAAGGTTGATTTTGTTTCTAGCGCGGCACCCGCGCCTTTGGCAAGACCGGTGAAATGGATTCATGCCGGCGGATCCTGCTACCGGCGTACAGCTTCGTGTATAAACCACTTCATTCGAATCATCGAAGATTCGGTTATTCGGTGGAACGCAGAAAATTCCGGATGATCCGGTGCGCTTCGTCCGGGTTGGTCATGAAATAGTTGTGCGCCTCGTTGGCGATGACGGCATACTGGCTGTTGGGCAGAGCTTTGGCCATCGCCTCGGACGCGACGCGATGGGACGCCCCGGTGGCCGAGCCGTGATCTTTGTCGCCAACGAGTACCAGCGTCGGCTGTTTAATCTCGCCCAAGCGTTGACTAACGTCACAGGCCTGGCGCGCGACGACATGGCGCAGGTAATCGTCGAGCCCCGGCAAGTTGTTCATGCGAATGCGCAGGAATTGTTCGACGCGGTCGCGATGATCGCGGATGTATTCCGGCGGCCAGCCGACTTCCAGGGTATGCTCGCGGACATATTTCTCATAGCCCCATTGGACCATCTCTTTGCACATCTTGAACGGGATCGGCGGCGCATTCGCGACGCCGGGTCCCACCGACGCGGCGATGATCGCTTTGACTCGTTGCGGATACTTGAGCGCCATGAGCAAGGCGACCCGCCCCCCCATCGAGTGGCCGAGAACGATCGCCGGCTCCGCGTTCATCTGGTCGAGAATGGCCACCGCGTCGTCGACGAAATCATCGCAGGAATATTGCTCAGTCGGCCGGCTCGATCTGCCGGTGCCGCGATAGTCATGAGTGATGACCAGATGATC
>DASSGE010000140.1:0-3245 GCA_035693605.1 Binatia bacterium | reverse complement strand
GGCGCCGCTTCGTCGAATGGCTCGGCAAGCCGGCGGAATTACTCGATCCAAAACTGGAAAATGTCCAGAGCCGGTTTTCTTTGCGCTCGATGATTGATCGTCTGGTCGAATCTCGGACACTCAATTATCCGGTCAAGAAATTCTTTGAGGAATTTCAAACGAATCGCTTGGCTGCGGCGCCGATCAATCCCCCGAGCGGGTACGTTAACGACGAGCAGACCAAACATCGCAACTATTTTGCCGAAATCGACCATGCCGAGCTTGGCCGTCATCGCTTTCCCGGCGATCCCTATAAATTCTCGGCGAGTCCTTGGCGCATCGCTCGCGGTGCACCTTTGCTTGGCGCGGTAGACGACAAGATTCCCGAGACTTTTACCGGTCCGTCACCCTGGGGCATTGGCGCGGATGCCGCGAATGGATCCAGCGCGGCACAACGAAAACCGCTCGAAGGCATCCGCGTGATCAGTTTCCCCACAGGCATCGTCGGTCCGGCGCTGGCGGGACTCCTGGCTGAGCAGGGCGCCGAGGTGATTTCCATCGAAGCCGGCCGGGTGACGCGCAGTCCGCAGCGGGGCCAGCGCTGGCAGATCGCCTCGGATCTCGAAAGCAACCGCGAGCGCAAGCGCATCGCTCTCGATATGAAAAATCCCGAAGGGCTGGGGCTGGCCCAACGATTGATCGCCAAGTCGGATGTGGTGGTGGAAAATTTCAGTGCTCGGGTGATGGCGAGTTGGGGGTTGGATTACCCGCGCATGAAAGAAATTCGCCCGGACATCATCATGGCGAGCCTGCAAGCGTTCGGTCAGACCGGGCCGCGGCGCGATTATGTCAGCTTCGGACCGATCCTCATGGCCTATTCGGGCATGACCTATCTTTGGCGCGATCCGCAGATCGACCGGCCGGGCGCCGGCAGTCAGACCGCATTTCCCGACTATATCGCGCCGTCCTATGGCGCGGTGGCGATTCTCGCCGCGCTGCACTACCGCGCGCGCACCGGCGAGGGGCAGTATATCGATCTCTCGCAGGCGGAAACCGCGGCCTCGATGCTTGGACCGGCGCTTTTAGAGTTGCTCGTCAACGGCCGCGAACCCCAACCTCAGGGTAATTTTAGCGCGACGGCTTCACCCCACGGCGCCTATCGCTGCAAGGGTGACGACCGCTGGTGTGCCATCTCGATCACAGGCCAAGATGAATGGATACGTTTTTCCGAAGCCATCGGTCACCGCGAATTGCTCGCCGACGCGCGGTTTGCCGATCACGCGGCGCGCGTCACCAACCGTGCAGCGCTCGATGCGGTCATCGAGGCTTGGACCAGTAAGCACACCCCGCATCAACTGATGATCCTGTTACAGCGCGATGGCTTCGCCGCCGGCGTCGTGCAGACGGCGGAAGATCTGTACCGCGATCCGCACCTGCGCGAGCGCGGTTTGGCGAGAGAGGTCCGTCATCGAGAGATCGGCTGGGTGACTCGGGCCGGGCCGACGGCACGCCTATCGCACAATCGAATAATTGCGGATGGTCCAGTTCATGTCGCCGGTGAGGACAACGAAACGGTATTGGGAGAGATCCTCGGTATATCGGCTGAAGACATTCGCGCTTTGTACGACCGCAAAGTTTTGCGCTAGAGCCGCCCTATTGATCAAGCATCCGCCGCTGCATTCAATGCGGACGGGCAAAGGAGATCAGGATGCTGCAAGGATATCGTTTGTACGATGCCGATGCTCACGCGATGATGAGCCCGCGCATGTGGGAGACTCTGCCGCAGGAGTTTCAGCCGCGCCGGCCGCGGCCGACGCGGGTGCATGACGACGGCGATCTGGGACGCTGGACCAACGGCTGGCTGGTCGAGGGACAAATCATTCCCCACGCCTTGGGTCCCGGCAGCCAGCCGGGCAATGAGCCCGCGCGGGTGCTCGAAGAGTTCGGCGCTACGACCCATAATCCGGAATTTCCCCTGAGCGGTTTCGATCTGTCCGATCCGAGCGCGCGGATACGCGGCCTGGACTTCATGGGTATCGATCACCAGATGCTCTATCCGACGACGCTCTACGCTCGCATGACCAACGATCCCGCCTTCGAAGCCGCGCTCATGCGCTCGTATAACCGTTATATCGGCAAGCAATGTGCCGAGGCACCGAAGCGTTTGAAGTGGGCCGGGCTCTTGCCGCTGCGCGACGCGCGCCAGGGATGCCAAGCGGTGGCCGAGATGAAAGAGCTTGGCGCCAGCGCCGCCGTGGTCTACGGCACTGCCGGCGATCGATTGCTCTGTCACTCGAGTTTTACGCCGGTGTGGGATGAGTTGCATCGGTCCGGTCTGCCGTTGTGCGTGCACATGGGCATGAGCTATCCGCCCTTCGCCGATGTCTGCAACGGCCTGCTCGCGGCCCATGGCATCGGCATGAGCCTGCCGGCGCAAATGGCGTTCGTTGCCATCGTCGGCCATGGTATGCTCGACCGCTATCCGAATTTGAAGATCGGCTTTCTCGAATTCGGCGCCGAATGGATGCTCTACATGGTGCCGCGTCTCGATCACTATCTACCCATCGATCGCAGTCAGATGCCGATCAAGACCGAAGTGCCGCAACAGTCCATTGAGGAGTACGCCAAGTCGGGTCGAATTTTCATCGCCGGCGAAGCTGACGATAAATTGCTGCCCCAGGAGATCGAGCTGCTCGGTGAGAATCAAATTCTCTACTCCTCCGACCTGCCCCACGGCGAAGGCCGCCACAACGCGGCGAAAGAAATCATCGCGCGTAAAGACATTACCGAGGCACAGAAGCGGAAGATTCTTTACGACAACGCGGTTAAGTTTTTCGGCGAGCCGTGAGTGTGTGTCAGCCTAGCGGGTTGGATAAGATCGCCGTCGATGCCGCCATTCGCAGAGCCGAGCGGCATCTGGCCGGGACCGATCCCATCATGAAGCGGCTCATCGCGCGGCATGGCCACTGCCCCATCGCCGAGCGCGGGTTCCAGCCGTTTCATATGCTCGCCAATTCGATCATCAGCCAGCAGCTTCCACCAAAGCGGCGGCGACGATCAAGGGTCGAGTCGGCGCTCTGGTCGGGGTGCCGTTCCAAATTACGAAGGTTCTTTCGACGGATCCCGCGAAATTGCGCGGCGCCGGTCTCTCAGAGGCAAAGGCACGTTACATCCGCGAGCTTGCGGCGCATGTGGATGACCGGAGATTGGACTTCGGGGCAATCCTCTCTTTAGACGATGACGCCGTTATTGAGAAACTCGTCATC
>DASSGE010000139.1:0-9632 GCA_035693605.1 Binatia bacterium | reverse complement strand
CTACTTTTTACACCACCGCCGAGGAGAATCGCGCCAATTCGACGGTTTTAGTCGGCGGCTGGGCGGCAAAAAGCAATCGAACCACTGAAGACATGACCGAGCAGTGGGAAAAAGCCAATCGGATCGTCGACGAGATCGCGCCTCGCCCCGGCGACATCATCGTGCGCAAACAAAAACCCAGCGCGTTTTTCGGCACGCCGCTCATGAGCATGCTGACCGAGGTCCACGCCGACAGCCTGCTCGTGTGCGGCACCACCACCAGCGGTTGCGTTCGCGCCAGCGTCATCGACGCCTTTTCGTATAATTTGAAAGTCTCTGTCATCGAAGAGTGTGTATTCGACCGCGGCCAGGCTTCGCACAAGATTAATCTGTTCGATATGGCGATGAAGTATGCCGATGTCATTCCCCTCAAAGAGGCGATCGACTACGTCCGCGCATTGCCGAGCAATTTGTACGCCCCCACGCTCTGAGCAGATTTTACAGCGTTCGACGCGTTCGCCGAACGCATGTTGGCTTAGTTTAGCGCTTGGCTGAGCGCGCGCGTAATGAGGATCACGCCGATAATCGACAACAGCACCATCAGTCCTCGGCTAAAGGTTTTTTGGTTCACCCGATCCTGGGTCTTCAGGCCGGCGAAGAAACCGAGCAGGGTAAAGAGCAACACTTGTAGGGACAGCGTGAGGGTATTCCAGTTGAATAGATTCCACGTCGAGACCGCGATTAATTGGCTCGCCTTGGTGATCATGAAGATCGTCGCGACAGATTTGACGAAGTTGCGTTTTTCAAGTTTCAGGCTGTAGAAGTAAATCGCCAAGACGGGTCCGGCGGCATTGGTCATGCCGTTTAGAAACCCGCTCAAAAATCCGACCATCGGCGATAGTATTTTCTCCGCGGCGGGGGGGATCGTGAAGTCTAACTTGAGCAGGTTCGAGGTCACGAAAACCAACACCATGATACCTAGGCAAAGATTGAGCGCCCACAGCGGCAATAGCACCAAGACGATCGTGCCCAAAAAAACTCCGATGATGGTCAAGCCGATCATCGACTTGAAACGCTGCAGGATCGGATAGGGAAAGCCGTCGCGAAATACTTGGGTTATATCCATTAAGAGATTGGGCAAGATGAGAATCGTCACGGCGATGCGGATGTCCAAAAGCAACGCCACCATTGGCGTTGCGATGAGGGGGAAGCCTAGACCCGTAGCACCTTTGACGAAAGCGGCCAACAACAAGGCGATTCCTACGAGAATATGTGTTAGATCGAGAGCCATACTTTTTTGCCAATACGATGCGATTCTTTAGCCGCACGCCGGTGCGAACCTTCATGATCTACCCAGCCATCGCCGTCGCTTGGGAACTAGCGGTCAAGGGCGGTCAGCTGCGGCCAGCGTATTACTTCGCACCGCTGATGATCTGGGGTTATTTGCAATATCGACTCTGCGGCCGCTATCGGGCGATCCATGGCGGCGGCGGTCCGGGCTTGGAAACGGCGCCAGAGCGCCTGGTGGCAAGCGGGATTTACGCCTATACGCGCAATCCCATGTATCTGGGCCACATGATTTTTCTCATCGGTCTCACGCTGACGCTAAGATCCTGGATCGCCGCGTTGATTACCATCGGCACGGCGATCTGGTTTCACATCCGGGTGGTCGGCGACGAAAAGAAATTAATCCAAACGCTCGGGCAGCCTTATGTCGATTATCTATCGTCAGTGCAACGCTGGATACCGGGGCTCTTTTGAGTCCGAATGTTTCGGGTTCCGAGTCAAATCGTGACTGCAAATTCGAAAGGAGTTCGCCTTACGACTTTTTCCTCTGCCCGGACTGCTTTGTGCCGGTTTCGAAGTAATCGCCTTTGACCGCCAGATCCGCTTCGTCCTCGTCTTGCTTGGTCCAGGCGCCTAAGCTGTAGCCGTACCAAGGCATGCGCGGCTTGAGCGGCGGCAGCTCGAGCTCTTCCCAAATCTGCTTGGAGCGCTCCATAAATTCTCGCTTTGGCAGTGACACCGGCGTGTAAGGCCAAGGTCGAATCGCGTTGATCAGCAACGCGGAAGTTGAAGTGGCGCGGCGATCTTCCTTTTCCATTCCCGGCGGGTAGGTCGACGGATCGAGGCCGGCCATTTTCCCTTTGGAAATGATGACGTCTTCATCGGGGCGCATGTTATAGCAGATTGCCCAGTTGATCATCGCCGGATCGTGTATATCGATGTCTTCATCCACCGCGACGCAGACTTTGGCATAACTGCCTGTAAAACCGGCGGTGGCATGGAGCGCGCGCCAGGCTTCGGCCTTGGTGGCATTGCGCATTTTGATGACGCAATAGGCCTGACCGCTGCCGCTGACTTCGTCATGCAGCGCAACGTCGAGCACCGCCGAGTTGCCGCTGTCGTGGCGCAGCAATTTGTAGATGATTTTTTCCGTGCCGGTGTGCTTGATCTTGCTCGACTCGCTGGGGGGAAACTGGCTCATCAACGCGGTATAAATCGCGTCGCGCCGATGTGTGATACATGTCACATCGAGAAACGGCGATTCGGTGCGATGGCCCATGTACCCCGGATATTCGCCAAACGGACCTTCCGGCTCGACGATATCGGTAGGAATCGTCCCTTCAATGATGATCTCTGCGGTGGCGGGCACGAGTAAGTCTACGGTCTTTGCTTGAACGACTTCGACCGGCGCGCCGGCCAATCCGCCGGCTAGACGGTACTCGTCGAAATCGTAGGGTATTTTAGCCGTGGCCGAATAGGCGATGCTTGGTACTACGCCGATGGCAATGCAGGCCTCCAGCCGCCGGCCTTTCGCTTTAGCCTTGCGCCAGTGCTGCCCCATATGTTGCGTGGTAAACAGGCCGCCCGTGCGGTTCGCCGACTTGATTTGGCTGCGATAGTTGCCGATGTTGTAAATGCCGGTTTCGGGGTCTTTCGTAATCCAATTCGCCGAAGTCAAGTATGGCGCGTTATCAAAGCCTGGCGTTGAGATCGGCACTGGGATCATGTCTAGCCCATGTCCGTCGAGAATGTCTTGGCCTTGCCAAACGACCTCATGTACGGGTGCGGAAATCACTCTGGTCGGCTCGAAGGGATTTAATTGTGCTTGGTTCCAACGTTCGGCGATTTGCTCGGGCTCGCACATCATGCCGATGGCATAAATTTCCGTGGTTGCGGCCAAAGTGCCTACCGTAACCGGCATAGCATAACGTTTGCCCTTGGCATCGATAACCTTCTCGAACATGAACGCTTTGCGGTCACGCTCGTCGAGACCGCGAAACTGCCAACGCACGAGCGGCATCAGTTCGGTGTCTTTGTTGATTTCTCGCTGGATGCGGACCAGTTTGCCGCGCTCTTCCAACGCCTTTAAATGTTCACGAAAATCACGATAATACTTTGCCCGGTTGGCCATGGATATCTCCCTGTCATTGATGCCTCAGTCATCTATTGTCTGGGCTATCGTGGGTTGTCAAGCGTTGCAGCCGGAGTTCAAATGCGCGCAGCTTTTATCGGCAGTGGAAATCCTTGTTTGATCTAGAGCAGGTCTGCTACACTGCGGTCTTGTTCTCAAAGAATTGCTGTCTTCATAGGCCATGAATATCAAACAGCCCGATTTAGTGACTAGCCCGTCAACTGCCGAGGTGACCCGCGGTTTTGGCTCGCGATTTTTTTGGGTTCTGGCGATTTGTTTGGTCGGGTTTTTCTATCTTCTCGACCTGTGGATTCCGGCACATTTAGCGATTCCGATCTGTTACGCGGCCGCATTGGTGTTAGCCGTAGCGCTTCCTGGAAAGCGGGAGAAGATCGCCGTCGCAGTGGCGTGTACGGTGATGCTCGCCGGAGATTTATTTCTTTTCCATTCCACGTCGGGACTACCGGTTTGGGCTGGGTGGGCGAACCAAGGGTTCGCCCTGTTGATGGTCTGGAGCGTAACGACGTTGGGACTACGGCACCGGTCTGTGGAACAGGACCGGCGCGATAGCGAGCGTGTCGCCAATGAGCGGTTGGCGCTGCTCAATACCATCTATACATCGGCGCCGGTGGGGTTATGCTTTGTCGATCTCAATCTGCGCTATTTATCCATGAATGCCGCTTTAGCCGAGATGAACGGTCGTAACCCGGAGTTTTATATCGGTAAGACCGTTCGGGATACCATTCCAGAGTTGGCCGATACCATTGAAGTCCATTACCGGCGCGTCATCGAAAGTGGTAAGGCGATCTTGGATGTGGAAATCAAAGGCGCCACGGCAGCGCGACCTAACGATGACCGTTATTGGTTGGCAAGTTATTTTCCGGTGCACAACTCGAGCGGTGAATTGCTTGGAGTTAACGTCGCGGTGCGTGATATTACTGGGCGCAAGCAGGCCGAGGCCGATACGCTTTTTCTGTTGGATCTTGCCGAATGCATC
Source organism: Binatia bacterium (assembly GCA_035693605.1). GTDB lineage: Bacteria > Desulfobacterota > Binatia > UBA9968 > UBA9968 > DP-20. Next base: position 5,238 of record DASSGE010000139.1, on the reverse strand, counting down.
CGCTTCGCGGCCAACGCCGAAGAGCTCACGTGGGCCGTCGCCGTGGCTTTGGGTGAGCATGCCAAAGTTAACCGCTGCGCATTTCTCGAAATCGATATGGAACGAAATCAGTTCGTCGTGCAGCGCGATTATCATCCGCACGTTTCATCGTTAGTTGGCACGTATCCGGTGGAATCGTTCGGACCGCTGTTAATCGATTTGGGCCGGGCCGGTCAAACCACAACGATTTCCGATGTCGCCGTCGACGAGCGCACGCGCGCGTATGCCGACTCGTACCGACGGATAGGCATTCGCGCCTTCATCACGGCGCCGCTGTTACGCGACGGCGCCTTAGTTTCCGCCTTGGGGATGGCAAGCGCTGAGCCGCGCGAATGGAGCGAACGCGAAATCTCGCTGATCAACATGGTTGCCGAACGGACTTGGCTGGCGGTGGAAAAGCTCCGTCTTGATCAAGCCCTGCAAGCCAGCGGCGAGGCGTTGCGCGAAGCCGACCGACGCAAAGATGAGTTCTTGGCCACCCTAGCGCATGAATTGCGCAACCCTCTGTCCCTAGTTCGCAACGTCGTAACTCTGCAACAGAACCCGAACAATCCGCTGCCTGATCCGCACTGGGGGCAGGACATTATCGATCGGCAGGTGAAATATCTTACGCGCCTGACCGACGATCTCTTCGACGTCAGCCGCATAACTCGAGAAAAGTTGGTATTGCAAAAAGAACCCCTCGATTTGACCGAAATTATCAAAGCCGCGGTTGAATCAAGCCGACCCTTGATCGACCAGCGGCAGCATGAATTGACCGTGACCATGTCGCAGGATTCGATTTACGTTGACGCCGATCGACTTCGGCTCACGCAAATCTTCATGAATCTTTTGAACAACGCTGCCAAGTACACTCCGGATCCCGGGCATATTTGGCTTAATGTCGAGCGAGCTGGGGATACCGTTGTCATACGAGTCAAAGACACCGGAGTCGGTATCGCGGCGGAAAGTCTGCCGCATGTTTTCGAGCTTTTCTATCAAGTGGATCGTTCTTACACGCGTAGCGAAGGGGGGCTTGGACTGGGTTTGACGCTAGTGCACCGGCTGGTCGAACTCCATGGTGGCAAAGTTGAGGTCCGCAGCGAAGGCATGAACCGTGGCAGCGAATTTACCGTGCAGTTGCCGGTCACCGCCCTGCGTCCGCAGTTCGATACCCTGGCGGAGGATTTGCTGACGGAGACTCCTCTGCCGGCGCGCATCCGGCGCATCTTAGTGGCGGACGATTTTCCGCAGTCCGCTGAGACCCTGGCACGTTTGCTGGAAAAAGACGGTAACGAAGTGCAAATTGCCGAGGATGGGGTCGCGGCGGTGGAAGCTGCCGCCGAATTTCTGCCGGACGTGGTTCTCATGGACATTGCCATGCCCCGACTGGACGGTTATCAAGCGGCGAAGCGGATTCGCCAGCAGCCTTGGGGCAAACAAATGATTCTCATCGCCCTCACCGGTTGGGGGCAGCAACAAGACCGACGGCGTACTCAAGAAGCCGGCTTCGACGCCCATCTCACCAAGCCGGTTAATTATGAGGCAATCGTGACTTTGCTGACGAACCTCGCCAATTCGTCTTCAGACGCCGTCGGTCACGGACTGCCGAATTAAACCAATGCTTCAGGGCGAAAAGTTGTCGCCAAATCATCGACATTTTTAGTACGCTCAAGTGTCGCCCACGATTGGGCGCACCGCAACATCGGCGCGACAGCGCAGCGTCAAACTGTCTCACCATCGCAGGGTTTCCATTAGATGGCCATTTTGTAGTTTACCTATCGTACGCAATTCACATATGCGATTCTCGGCTTGACAGTGAATTCGACCGTCCCCTATAGTCGCGCGGGTGATGCGTTCCCGGATTACTCATCGATTGCGCAACCGACTTGAGTCGGTACGGTAAAGGCAGCCAGACGGTGTTTGACGCATTCATCGACGGCCTCTTCCTCGTCCTTCAATGGAAAGCTTTCAGCTTGATGCTGGTCGGCATGGGCCTTGGCTTTTGCGTCGGCCTGCTGCCCGGCATCGGTGGTGCGGCGACTCTTGCCTTGATGATCCCTTTCGTATTCAAAATGCAACCCGCGGAGGCGTTCGCATTTCTGCTTGGCATGCATGCGGTCGCTGCGACTACCGGTGATATTACGTCGGTGCTTTTCGGTGTTCCGGGCGAGGCGATTTCCGCCGCCACGGTGGTCGACGGTCATCCGATGGCGAAGAATGGCGAGGCCGGCCGCGCCCTAGGCGCGGCATTGATGAGCTCTTTGGTTGGCGCGCTCATCGGCGCGGTGGCGCTAGCGTTGGCGATTCCGATCGTTCGCCCCCTGGTACTTGCCTTCGGTTCGCCGGAGCTCTTCATGTTGGCGGTGATCGGCATCTCGTGCATTACTTCGCTCAGTGGCGCCGGCGCGCGTGGGCAGATTAAGGGGTTTGCCATGGGCCTTCTCGGGCTGCTGGTATCGACCATCGGTCAGGAACGCCAATCCGGTTCGCTCCGCTTCGATATGGGCATGATGTATCTCTGGGAAGGGCTCGACTTTGTACCGGTGTTAGTCGGCGTCTTTGCCATCCCCGAAATTATCGATCTCACCGTACGCGGCACTGCAATCGCCGGTGAGCGACCCTCGGAGAATTTGCGCAGTGGTGTGATCGAAGGGATAAAGGACACCTTTCGCCACTTTTGGCTCGTGTTTCGCTGCTCGGTGGTGGGAGTATTTGTCGGCATTTTACCGGGCGCTGGTGGCGGCGTCGCCCAATGGATGGCCTATGCTCACGCGGTGCAAGGCGCGAAAGACGCAAAGGATCGCGAACGCTTCGGCAAGGGTGATGTGCGCGGTGTGTTGGGACCGGGCGCGGCGAATAATTCCAAGGAAGGCGGTGAGCTGATTCCGACTGTCGCGTTCGGTGTTCCCGGTAGCGGCGCTATGGCGATTTTGCTCAGCGCGTTTCTGATCATGGGACTGTCGCCCGGGCCGGACATGCTGACAAAGCATTTGTCGATCACGTTCTCGATGGTTTGGACTTTGGTGATCGCTAATATTATCGCCGTGCTCTTGTGCCTGACTATCCTCGATCAATTAGCCAAAGTTACCAACGTACGCGGCGGTCTCATCATCCCATTTGTTCTGTTACTGGTCTTCGTCGGTAGTTACACCGCTAACGGCCAGATCACCGACTTGATCGTCACGCTGATCTTCGGCGTGCTCAGCTATTTCATGGTGTTGTTTGGTTGGCCTCGTCCGCCCTTCGTTCTCGGCTTCGTATTAGGTAAAGTCATCGAAACCTATTTTTTCATTTCCGTGGCGCGCTACGGCTTTACCTGGCTTAGGCAGCCCATGGTGATTTTTTTGATCATGCTGATGGTTTTCGTGATTGCCTATCCGTATATACAGCAGCGGCGCCAGCGTTCTGATAGGCGCGTCAATGAATAACGGCCGCATCCTCTTCTGTATTTTCCTCCTTTTGGTCGCCTCGACTGCAATCTACCTGGCGCTAGAATGGCCGTTCAATGCCGCGTTGTTTCCGTTATCGGTGAGTATTCCTCTACTGATCCTAGCGACGATTCAGCTCTGGCAGTTATTTCGCGGCAAAGAAGAAACTATTGTGAGCGCGGCGGTCGACCTCGAGTTTTCCAGTGACGTCCCGCCTGAGATCGAGCGGCGGCGCGTGATCACGGCGTTTTCTTGGATCGGAGGTTTTATTCTCTCGGTTTACTTAATAGGCTTCCCGTTCACCGTGCCGCTGTTTATTTTCTTCTATCTTCGTTTTGAAAGTGGCGTCGGGTTGTTGCCGACGATCGCGGCAACGGCCATCACATGGCTGATGTTCTACGGTCTGTTTCAAAAACTGGTGCATTTACAATTTGAGCAAGGCGCCATGCAAGCCTGGTTCGGGCGGTAAACGTGATAATTGGCTTGACTCCCGTCGACTTAATCAAATACGCTTACGTCGCTTCAGCCATTTGTTGGGTTAAACTAATCGTATTGCAGGAGGATTCCATGAAGATCGCTCGGCAGTTAGTGGTTTTCTCGCTTCTTGCTTGGTCGGTCCTGGCCGCCGCGCCGGTTTGGGCGCAAGCAAACTTTTACGACGGCAAAGCTGTGACGATTCTCATCGGCGCCAAGAGCGGCAGCCTGGAGATCGCCGCGCTGATCGTCGCGCACCATTTGGGCAAGTATATTCCCGGCAAACCGGCGGTAATCTTGCAGCACATGCCCGGTGCTGCCCACCTGCTGGCGACCAATAATGTTTTCAATGTCGCCAAGCCAGATGGCTTGACCCTGCTCGCGGCTAATCCCAATGTCGCCATTGCGCAGATGTCGAAGATTCCGCAAGTGCGCTTCGATGTCCGCAAATTTCACTGGCTCGGCTCCTCGGGCGCCGACGGTGTAATGTTCTCGATCCGTCCGGACCTGCCGTACAAGACTTTTGAAGAGCTGAAAAAGGCCGACCGCGAGCTGGTTGCCGGCACCACTGGCCCAGGCTCCAACGCGCACGACTTTCCTTTGCTGCTCAAAGAGTTCGCCGGCGCCAAGCTTAAATTAGTCGCCGGTTATCCTTCCAACAGCGATGTCCTGCTGGCCGTCGAGCGTAAAGAAGTCGACGCATGGTCTGCATTGGCGACCACCATCAAATTAGCCGCCGATCGCGGCGCCGTCAGGCCGCTCGTGCGCGGTCGCACGGCTTTGCCAGGTTATGAAAATTTGCCAGTAGATGAAGATCTGGCAACCAGTCCGCTAGGCAAGTCGCTGATGTCAATCAAATCTATACCTCAAGCGATTGGCCGCGCCTTCGCGGTTCATCCGAATACGCCGAAGGATCGCTTAGCGATATTGCGCGATGCTTTCGCCAAGACAATTAAAGATCCCGAGCTCATCGCCGAAGCAAAAAGAGCGAGGATAGATTTTTCTCTAATATCTCACGAACAGGTGACCAAAGATTTTAACGCGTTATTCAATCAAACACCGGAGACTTTGAGAGAGATGGGCAAGTATATCAAGGCGGAAAGTTAACTTTGACAAATCGGAAATACGAATAGCAACATTCGAAGTAAGTCAAATGACCAAAACATTGGAAGTTGTATACATCCGTCGTTTAGATCCGGCTTTTTAGATTTTTCCGGTAGGAGATTTAATAGTTCTGGGTTTGTTGCCTGGGAATTAGGATTTTCCAATTTTGGGGAGTTTAATGGCGAATCTCGGTTTTGTTGGTTTGGGAGTG
>DASSGE010000138.1:0-3535 GCA_035693605.1 Binatia bacterium | reverse complement strand
GCAGGTTGTAGGCCTCGGAGACAAAGTGACAGGCGGTCGGGTTGTTGAACATATAAGTGCCGTCGCCCGCAGTGACGATGAAAGTTTTTTCCGGATGCGCCAGCTTCATGCCCAAGCCGCCGCCGATGCCCCAGCCCAGGCCGCCGGCCGGCGAGCCGCCGAAATAAGTCGCCGGCTCGCTCAAGCCGAGCACTTCGCTGCCGACGCCATGGTCGCTCAGCACGACCGTTTCGCGGTCGCGCACTTGATCGATGCAGTGCGCCAGCCAAGTGTGGCTGATTGGCCTGTGGCTGGCGTCGCCGTCGATTTTTTTCTGCAAGCTCTGACGATACTGTTTGCGTTTGGCGCGAATCTTCTCGGCGCGCTCGGCGAGGAGTTTTTCATCGCGCGGGCCAGTGTTTAATTCTTGCGCCAACAGTTCCAGCGCCAGCTTCGGATCGCCGCCGATGGAAATGTCCTTGGGAAAACTACGGATCGGAATATCCTGATAATTCGGATCGCGGGCGAGTTGAATTATCTTGGCATTCTCGGACGGTTTGGCCTGCTGCGGATACCACGGCACATCCGACTCGACTACGACAATGACATCGGCGTCTTTGACAAACGGGGCGGAGCTGACGCCGAGGTGAAAGTCATGGGTGTTGGGCATGCTCACGAACGGGCTCGCTGGCGTCACCACCGGCGCAACTAAGGCTTCGGCGAACGAAACCATTGCGCTCACCGCGGTCGGATCGGAACCCAGCCGGCCGGTGATGATCAACGGATTGACCGCGCCGCGCAGGATCTCCGCGGTGCGTCTAATCGACGCCGGGCTCGGCTGCAGCGCTTCGGCTTGGGCTTTACGGTTGGGATGGATCGTGATCGAGTCCATTTTTTGCGCCAGCACCTCGCGCGGCAGTGTCAAATAGACCGGACCCTGCGGCGTGCCGAGCGCCATTTCCAAAGCGCGATCAACGACCGTCTCCAGCTGATCGCCATTGCGCAGCTCGTAGTCCCAGCGGGTGAACTCGCGCAGCAAACTGCCTTGATCGAACGACTCCTGACCCCAGTGAATGAAGTTGCTCCGGCTGCCGCGCAACCCTTCCTCGGTCAGTGGCGTTCTGCCGGCGGAAAACAACATCGGCACATTGAGCCGCGATGCGTTCATGATTGCCGCCGAAGCGTTGCCGGTGCCGACGATGACGTGCACCATGACCACTTGCGGCTCGCCCGTAATCATCGCATAACCTTGCGCCATGCTCACCGCGACGAATTCATGTGGAACCGTGATCGGCATCGGATGGATTTTTTTCTCCGCGCCAAACCGCGCCAAGGCATCGATGACCGGCCCGAAGTCCGTGCCGCTGTTGCCGAAAAAATATTTGATTCCGCGCGCGCGCAGGACCTCCAAATAAGCTTGGCCGACGGTCTCGACTTGAACGGTGACGGTCTTGTTGTCTTCCATGGTTTTGCTCCTCAATTGAATTCGATCTATTTTTTATCCTAAATGGCCTCGGAAAGGGAAACGAATTTATCTCAATTCGCTGCGTCAGGCAGCTCGGCATCGACTATGATATAAATGCCCATATGAAAGACTCTCAAGTCGACAAATTAGTGACGTGGATCACTGAAGCCGGGCTGGCAGGATTGGCGGAATCGGCAATATTGACTGGAGTTTGCGAGCGCCTGCTGCATTGCGGCGTGCAGCTCGCTCGAGCCAACGTGGTGATCGACACTCTGCATCCAGTTTACCAAGGCCGCGCCTTTACTTGGAAACGAGAAAAGATGGAGACACAGCTCTCGGAGTTCGGCCGAAGCGATGAGGGTGAGGATCGCTGGGAACGCAGTCCGTTTTACCGGTTGGAAATTTCCGGCGAACAAATACTCCGGCGCCGCTTGACCGTCACCCCCATTTCCGAGTTTCCGATCTTCGCTGATCTCAAGGCCGAAGCAATTACCGACTACATCGCCATCGCGAACCGGTTCGCTGCCGAAGGTGTCGTTGGAGAAATGGACTGCGTTTATTCCTCCTGGGCAACGGATTTACCCCAAGGCTTCGACGACCCGATTGTCGACGACTTGGAAAGGCTGATGCCATCGTTCGCGTTGGCGATGAAATCGGCTTCACTATCTCGTATCGCCGGTACCCTGGTCGAAACTTATCTCGGACGCGACGCGGGACGAAAAGTGCTGGCAGGGAGCATCCGGCGCGGGGTCGCCGACCGCATCGAAGCAGTCCTATGGTTCAGCGATCTGCGCAACTACACGAGAATCAGCGACTCAGCGGAGCCGCAGCAGATTATTCCATTGCTGAATGAATACGCCGATGCGATCTTGTCGGCGATCCACGACTGCGGCGGCGATGTGCTCAAATTGATAGGCGACGGCACGCTGGCAATTTTCACTGCCGACGACCGCGCCAGTGCTTGTCACGCCGCATTGACGGCTGCCCAGAGCGCCAGAAACGCGGTGACACAGGTCAATCAACGGCGGGCCGGTGAGAATCTGCCAATTACCGATATGTATTTGGGTCTTCACATCGGCGAGGTGTTTTACGGCAACATCGGCAGCCGCGAGCGCCTCGACTTTACCGTTGTCGGTCCGGCGGTCAACGAAGTGAGCCGCATCGCCGGCCTATGCCGCTCCGTCGATCAACCGCTGCTGGTCTCGTCGGCGTTTGCATCGGCGATCGGTGAACCGAAAAAACTATTGGTTTCCGTCGGCCGGTACGCCCTGCGCGGCGTCGGCAAACCGCAGGATCTTTACACCTTTGACCGTGAACGAGAAAAGACAGCAAGCTTTGACGACGACCCGCAATGAATTTCTTGAAGGTGCAAGTCAACGATGCCGTTTTAGAATGTCGTGATTGCAGAACACTCAGAACGGCTTGGAATACGCATTAGCATTAACGGTACAAACGGCTCAATCGGTCATTAAGCCACAATGGAGACTAAATAATGCTGAAAACGTATAAAGGCAGTTGTCATTGCGGCGCGATTCGCTTTGAGGCGGACATCGATCTGAGTGCACCGACGTATAGATGTAACTGTTCAATTTGCTCGAGAAACCGATTCTGGCCGGCAGTCGTAAAACCGCCGGCGTTTCGCCTCCTTGCTGGTGAGTCCGAGTTAACCAAATACTTGTTCAACACCAAGCGCAACGAGCACTACTTTTGTAAACACTGCGGCGTGCGCCCTTTTGGAATCGGCAATGCCCCGGACGTTAATCGAGTGTATGGAGTAAACTTGGGTTGCCTGGAAGACGTCACACCCGAAGAGCTTGCAACCGCGCCGATCGTCTACGTCGACGGCAAGCATGACAACTGGAATTCGGCGCCCGCGGTCACAAGTTATCTGTAAGACTTATCAATTTACTCGCCGTAGTCCGATAGCGGCCAGTGATCAACATACGATGCGGCATGCCGCGTTTACTTGAGGGCTTGCTGTAGCAGCGTGAAATCGGTCAGCTGGCTCGGAGTCGCGCCCTTGATTCCGGCGTCGGCGAGCATCGATCCCACCAATGAATTAATCGTCGCCTCGTCGACCATGCCGTTGCG
>DASSGE010000137.1:0-4117 GCA_035693605.1 Binatia bacterium | reverse complement strand
TCAGGACTTTTTGATTTTTGCTTGAAGGTATCGAGACTACTTCTCACATGAGGCAGATTGCCACGCCTGGATACTCCTGGGATGGGTTTCGGCCAATTATAAGCTCGACCCATTGCGCACCCGGTCCTGCGCCAGCTGTTTTTGCGCCATCGGCAACCGCACGATGACGGTAGTGCCCTTATTCATTTCGCTGGTGATTTTCAATTCGCCGCCATGGGCCTGAATAATATGTTTGACAATCGCCAGCCCCAGTCCAGTGCCGCCAAGATCGCGCGATCTCGCTCTGTCGACACGATAGAAGCGCTCGGTGAGGCGAGGCAGATCTTTTTCCGGAATTCCGGTGCCGGTGTCGGCAACGGAGACTTGGATTAGCGGAGCGGCGGCAGATGCGCTGTGAAACTCTCTGGCGGCGATCGTCACTTTACCGCCCGACGGAGTGTATTTGATGGCATTGTCGACCAGGTTGATCAGCAATTGCTGCAAGCGGTCGAGATCGCCATTGATATCGCCGCAGGGTTCGGCGACGTCTTGGCTCAGAGACACTCCGCGTTTGGCGGCCCGCTCCCAGAAAATTTCCAAGACTTGCGAGATGAGAGCTTGGGTATCGATGGGTCGCGGTGCCAAATGAATCTTGCCCGACTCAAGATCTGAAAGTGTCAGTAAATCCTCCGTTAGTCGGCCAAGCCTTTCGGCATGGCGTTCAATGATTTCGAGAAATTGGCGCTGAAGTTCAGTCTCTGCTGGAGGCGTGTGGAGAAGGGTTTCGACATACCCCTGAATGGCCGTTAGCGGCGTTCGCAGTTCATGAGAAACGTTGGCGACAAAGTCGGTGCGAACCGTTTCAAGCCTCTTGATCTCGGTAACGTCGTGAAATACCAGTATCGAGCCCAAGGTCATGCGTAGAGGGGTGCGCAGCGGTGCCGCGTTGACAATGAACCAAGCGCCGTCCTCCAGCTCGACCTCTTTTCGGTAAGTGTTGCTGGTGAAGTCGAATTTGACAACTTCATCCACGATCCCCCGGATATCGGGATGGCGCGAGAGTTCTAAAACTGAAGCGCCGTGGACTTCGCGCCCCGCCGGCACGTGAAACATCTCCTTGGCCCGGTCATTGATGACCAGCACATTGCCTTTGGGATCGAGGACGACAACGCCCTCGATCATGCAGCGCAGGATCGAATCGGCCTTTTCTTTCTCACCGGTAATCTCCATGAGATTGTCATGAATCCGGTGGCTCATGTCATTGAGGTGGCGTTCGAGTAGACCCATTTCGTCGCGCTCATGGCCGGGAAAAAAATCTTGCGGGAAGTTTCCCTGCGCGAGCTTGCCGGAAAACTCTACCAGTCGTTGCACGCGCGCGCTCAAGAACTTCGAAAACCAGCGGGCGAGTAAAAGTCCGGCCAAAGAAGCGAGCATCAAACCCGTGATAAGCGAGCGGCGCATGCCGCGAATGACGCCGTCGAAGGCGTTTAAGGGAGTGGCGATGCGGACGATCCGTTCCTGCTCGTCGCCGCGCTGGTAAAATGCCCGGTAGAGCATGTCGAAGCCGACCGTGGTGCTGTAACGCTGCGCGCTGCCGGTGCCGGACTTGATGGCATCGACAATCTCGGGACGGCCGCGATGGTTTTCCATCTTTGTTGAAGTTTCGGCGGAGTCGCCCAAGACTCTGCCGTCGAGGGCAATTACCGTGATGCGCGACCCGAGTTCGCCGGCAAGTTGGCGGCAGACTGTGTCGAGTTCGTCGCCTTCCACGCCAAAGGGCAGGACCCGACCGAGCAGATGCGCCTCCTGCTCCATTCGGTCGCTCAATGTGGTTATGTGAAAATCGCGAATGAGACTATTGGAGGAAATATAGAACCCGAGAACAAGTAGCAGGGCGACCGCGAAGTAGGAGAAGAAAACTTTATTGACGAGGCTAAGATTCCAGAGCCTTTTCATCGAATTTGTAGCCGACTCCGCGCAGGGTAAGTATCCACTTCGGTTGACTATCGTCTTTTTCGATAGCTTTGCGCAAGCGGCGTATATGCACATCGACGGTGCGTGGAGTGACGAAGGTTTCTCCGCCCCAGACGCGGTCGAGCAGTTGATCGCGGTTGAGTACCCGGTTGGGATTCTGAACGAGAAATTTCAATAGCTCGAACTCTTTAAGGGTCAGTTTTATCGTTTTGCCGCGCACCGACACTTCGTAGGTGGCGAAGTCGATCTTGAGCCCGCCCTTTCGATACGCGGGCAGCGTGTCGGTTTGACCCGAGCCATTGGCCCGGCGCAGGATCGCTCTTACCCGAGCGACCAGTTCACGCGGACTAAAAGGTTTCGCCAGGTAGTCATCGGCACCCAGTTCGAGCCCGAGGACTCGATCCGCTTCACCTGCCTTGGCGGTCAACATGAGGATCGGTAACGTTGCCGTCGCGTCTTGTCCACGTAGCGTTCGACACACTTCCAAACCTGACATTCCAGGCATCATCAGATCGAGGATGACCAAATTGGGTTTGTCGCGCTGAATCATCTTGAGCGCTTGTTCGCCGTTTTCAGCCTCGACAACTTTGTAGTGATCCTGGGCAAGGTTGTAATGGACCAGTTTACGTATATCGGGTTCGTCCTCGACGACGAGAATCTTGTACGCAGCGTTCCCCATAATGTTTTAAACCGACGGCGGAAGTTCCTTCATGTGCCGAATGCTTTTTCCTTTGACCATGAATATCACCATTTCGGCGATGTTGGTCGCGTGATCGGCGATGCGCTCGAGATACTTCGAGATCGAGCTGATCTTGGTCGCACGGCTGATGGTTTGAGCGTTTTCAAGCATGAACGTTAGCGTCTCACGGAAGATTTGCGCATTCAGCTCATCGACATCGGTGTCGTCCTTGCAGACCTTGAGCGCGAGTTCGGTATCTTCGCGGACGAAAGCGTCCAGGCTTTCATGAATCATGCGCTGGGAGATGCGCGCCATGCGGGGAATGTCGATATAGGGTTTGAGCTGCGGCTCCTGGTTCAGTTCCAATGCGCGTTCGCAGATATTGACCGCCATATCGCCAATGCGCTCGAGATCGGTAGTGATCTTGAGTCCGGTGGTGATGAATCGCAAGTCCCGCCCCGCAGGTTGATGCAGGGCTAGAAGTTTAATACAGGATTCGTCGATATTGACGTCCAGCCGGTTCACTTCATGATCGCGCTCGATGATGATGTTAGCCAGAGCCGAATCCCGGTCGACGAGAGATTTAATCGCTTTTTGGATCTGATCCTCGACCAGTCCGCCCATGTAAAGAATCTCTTCGCGCAGTTTGGACAGCTCTTCTTCATATCTCTTGTCGGTGTGTTTTGTCGTCATGGTCTTCTCCGGGATTAACCGAAACGGCCGGTAATGTAATCTTCCGTCTGGCGCTTTTCCGGCGCCGTAAACAGCTTGCCGGTCTCGCCAAACTCTATGAGTTCGCCCAAATAAAAAAATGCCGTGTAGTCTGACACCCGCGCGGCCTGCTGCATGTTGTGGGTGACGATGACGATGGTGAAGGTGTCTTTTAACTCGTGGATCAGCTCTTCAATCTTCGCGGTCGAGATCGGATCGAGCGCGGAACAGGGCTCGTCCATCAATAACACTTCCGGTTCGACCGCCAGTGCGCGCGCGATACAAAGCCGCTGCTGCTGGCCGCCGGACATTTCGGCGGCGCTCTTGTGCAGATTGTCTTTGACTTCGTCCCAAAGTGCCGCGCGGCGCAGACTGTTCTCGACCACTGCGTCCAGGTACGCTCGATTGTTAATGCCGACAATGCGCAGGCCATAAACGACGTTCTCATAGATGCTTTTGGGGAATGGATTCCATTTCTGGAAGATCATGCCGACGCGGCGGCGCAACTGAATCACGTCGGTTGTCGGGTCATATATGTTTTTGCCGTCGAGCAGGACTTGCCCGGTGACCCGAGTCCCCAGGACTAAATCGTTCATGCGATTAAAACAGCGCAGCAAGGTGGTTTTGCCGCAGCCGGAGGGGCCGATGAACGCGGTCGCTTTTTTTTCACCGATCCCCAAGTTAATCGATTTAAGCGCGCGCTTTTCGCCATAGTAAAAATCGACGTTCTCGACGCTGAAGATATTCTTGTGTTGCGTTTCCGAGCCGGCTCTA
>DASSGE010000136.1:0-8024 GCA_035693605.1 Binatia bacterium | reverse complement strand
ATCAGTTCACGTCGTGTAAAAGGCATTCTCCTTAACGTAGCCTTCGGTAAGGTCGCAGCCCCAGACGCGGGCTGCCGCTTTGCCAATGCCGAGTTCGACGCCGATGGAAACTTCGGCTTGATTGAGATACTGCCTTAACGCTTCAAGATCGCAATCGAGCGGCGACCCCTTTCTGAACACTGCGGTACTGCCGAAGCGAATAGTGACTTTTGCAGGGTCGATGCTCGGATCGAACGATTTGCCCACGGCCATTATGACCCGTCCCCAGTTGGGGTCGGAGCCATAGACGGCGGTTTTTACCAGAGGGGAATTGGCTATCAGCTTCGCGACATATTTCGCTTGCATTGCAGTCTTAGCGCGGTTCACGTCCACTGTGATGAGTTTGGTGACGCCTTCGCCGTTGCGAGCAATCTCACGAGTTAGAAATTCGCAGACTCGGAACAATCCTTTTTCAAATTGCGGCAAATTAACTTTGCCGGCGAGGCCGTTGGCCAACAGCACGACCGTGTCGCTGGTGCTCGTGTCGGTATCAATGCTCATGCAGTTAAACGTACGGTCGACGACGCGCTTCAACATCGGCTTCATCGCCGTTTTGGGCAGCTCCGCATCGGTCATGAGATAGACCAGCATGGTCGCCATGTTCGGCTCGATCATGCCGGCGCCCTTGGCGATGCCGGCGATGGTGGTTTTGCCGACTGCGACCGAAATGTACTTGGGATACATGTCGGTGGTCATGATCGCTTCGGCGGCGAGTTTCAAATTCTCCGGTTTTAGCTCATCGCGAATGCCCTTGAGTCCGGCGCGGATCTTGTCCATAGGTAATGGCCGGCCGATGACGCCGGTCGAGAAGGGGAGGACATCATATGGATCGACGCCCAATTCCGCGCCGACGATGCGGCAGGTCTCCACGGCATTGTCGACCCCTTGCTTGCCCATTGCCACATTGGCGTTCTTGCTGTTGATCACCAGCGCCTGGGCAAAGCCGCTGGCAATATGTTTGCGCCCGACAATCACCGGCGCGCCGGGAAAACGATTGCGCGTAAACATCGCACTCGCCCGCGCGCGGACGGTTGAATAAATCACGGTCAAGTCGAGGGTCGTGTCTTTAATGCCGACGTTTTTGGCAAGCGCAAGATATCCTTGTGGGTGATGCAATTCCGCCGGTGATAGGTGCTGCATTGTTGGAACCTACTTCAAGAGAATTTTCAGGGGCGGATCATAACACAGCGCAGTGGCAAGATTTAAGAGCCGGACGAAGATCGCCCTCAAGCTGGCGCTGATTGCTCCGCCATGGCTCATCGTGATTTCGCTTTACATACGAAGTACAGTCGCTCCGACCGATTCGATGGCCGCGCACCTTCGGGATCGAATACTTTGACGTCTCTGAAATACTTTCGCGTAGAGGTCAATATGCGCTGCATCGAAAAAGCAGTCTCTTCGATGGTTTCGCAAACCAGTTTGTAGTTGTAGCTTGCCCGGTGTTCAAATACTTTAACCTCCCATGCGAAGTTCGCTCTGCGCCCGCGCTTTACTTTGATGATGACGAGATCCCGCTCGAACTGCTTAATCCAGGGGGGACCGTCTGCGAGGCGTTGCAGTTTGCCGGCGGTATTCACATCAAAAATAAACAACCCGCCGGCGTTGAGGTGGCCGGCGACGCAGCGAAAGGTTTTGTTCCAGTCAGCAAACCGATGCAGATGGTTGATCGAGTCGAAGGCGCACACAATGGCGTCGAACCGGCGGTTGATGCGGAAGTTCGTCATGTTCTGCCGGAGAAGGCGGATATGCCGCAGTCTCTTTTTCGCAATCGCGAGCATCGACCGAGAGCGATCGAGGCCGGTGACATCGTAGGATTCGGAAAACCGGCCCAACAGGCCGCCGCTGCCACAGGCGATTTCCAACAGCGTCTTGGCGTTGGGGCGATAATGCTCGATGAGATCGCCAATGTAGTTTGCAGCCTGCGATCGATCGCCCATGACCCGGTCGTAGAACTTGGCAAATTGACTATAACTTTCCATCCGTGCTGCTACGCCGCTCGACGCCCAACGATGATCAAACTCTCGCTCGATGCCGTCAAGTTCGGCGACACGCGGCAAACTGCCCCAACTTTCATAACCGAGTCAGGAAGCGTTGTTCTCGTCGATAAGCCGCAAAACCTCCGACAGAGTTGAAATCGTCAGGCCTTGCCACGCCCGCGCCTCCTGGCGCATTTCACCTTGAGGTTGATGCGACTTCGGTCGGATCAAAACGGAGTTCATGCCGAAAGCGGCGGCGGCGTTGAGTTCGTAATTTTCTCCGTCGGCGACGTAGAGACATTCTTCAGGTTCGACGCCGAGACGCTCGCAGGCGAGCTGATAGATTTCCGGAGCGGGTTTCTTGATCCGCTCCTGGCTCGAGAAGACTGTGGCATGAAACAGTTCGGCGAATCCCGTTTCCGGCCAGACGATGGGGATTTCGATGGAGCAGTTGCTGAGCAAGCCGATCTTAAAGCCGTCATTTTTTAATTGTGCCAGGGTTGCGACCGCGTCTGCTCGTGGCATAAGCGCACGGCGGGTTATTTGCAGGCGGATTTCGACAGCTTTGTTCATTTGCTCGGCACTTACCTGTACGCCGAGGATATCGCAGACATGCTCGATACTGGCTTCGATAGTTTGAAATTCGCCCAGGCTTCGCCGGTCCGTTAGTTGTCGCCAGTACTGCATGAATGGATCGTAGGGTAGGCCGAGCGCTGCGGGGAATTCGCCATGGTTCGAAGCGGCCGAAGCGGCGGCGAAGTCGTCAACAATGGTGCCGAATAGGTCGAAAATGACGGCGCTGATCTTCATCAGAAAACATCCATGCTCGGAAAGCTCGCCTGCTCCTGCACGCAGTCCCATAAATACACGGCCAGGCCGAGATCGCCGGTCCAAAGCGAGTAGCGACGCTGGCCGTGTTCTTTAGCATGCCGTTCACTCTGCTCGATGGCATGCATCGCGAATGCGCGCGCCCGGTCGAGCCACATCGTTTCGCCGGTTCGCCGATGGAGTTTTAGCAAAGCATAGCCGTTACCGGCGGTGCCATGACAGAGGTTGGCGCCTTTTGCGAGTGGTCCCGCTCTCCATATGAGTTCGCCGCCTTTTACTAATAATTGCTCGAACCCCTCGTCCGCGTGGGACGGCATGTCGGCAAGGCAGGTGATCATGCCGGGTGCGCCATGACAATGTTGCACGAGTTTGCTCGCACCACCCAGCTCCGGCGGCCAATTGGCGCAGACTTCGTCGCTTTGCGCGCTGCGTGCGACCGTTTCCCGGGCCCGTGACTCGACCAGTGCCAATGTCTGCGAGTCGAGGTACTTGCGGCCCTTGATGATGGAATAAATATTGGCTGCGAATCCGTGAACCGCGCCAAGGTAGATGCTTGACCTGCCGTACAGGTCCTGGGTCCAGACGTGGCAGTTGCGTTCCGCCTTTCTTTTCCATTCGCGTAACAGCTGTTCAACGCTTCGCAGATAGACGTCCTTCCAGCGGTGGTTGCCGGTCGACTCGTAGATAAAAAGCGCCGCCAGCATGGTTCCAGGCGCGCCCCACATGAACTCCCGCGCTCGGTTTGTCACGTTTGCCTCGACGGCTTGATAGATTTGATCCGCCAGAGCCTTGCTCGGCGAGAGGCGCCATTGCACCAACAGAATTCCGACATCGCCCATGAGATACGAATATGTCTGTGGCACGCGGAGCTGCATTTCGGCGCGATTTTTCGCAGCTAGATCGATGAGCGAGTCAGCATAATCGCGCTTTGTCGCCGTTGCCCCAACTTCGTTCAGATAATCCAGCGCCCAGATAACACCCGCTGCGCCGAAATAAAGCATCCTGAAAGGCGCAGCAGGATTATCAGTGAATTTATCGAGAGGATGAATTGGCCAAAGTGTTCGCGGATCAAAATGCCAGTGGGTATCGCGGACGATCCGATCGATCGCTGCAAGCGCGTCTTGCGGATTCCATTCAGTCTGGATTAGCGTTTCGTGTCGCGCTTTTTCGTACATAAATGTCGAGTCCTATAAGTTCTCGATGTGCACGGGCTCGATCGCATCGGCCAAGTCAAAACTAAATACTTTCGAGTAGAAAAATAGCTCGGCTTCCAGCACACGTTTGATATTTTCCGCTTTGCGAAAGCCGTGCTGTTCGCCCGCGAAAGTCAAATACGCCACAGGCAGTTTCTTGGCGCGCACGGCATCGACCATTTTCTCGGCTTGGTTGGGCGGGACGACTTTGTCTTCCAGGCCTTGGAAGATGATCATGGGGCAGTTCAATTGGTCGGTGAAATGAATCGGCGAGCGTTGGAGATAGAGATCGCGCCGTTCGGGGTAGGGACCGATCAAGCGGTCGAGATAGCGCGATTCGAACTTGTGCGTGTCTTTGGCGAGCGCTTCCAAGTCGCTGATGCCGTAGTGGCTGGCCCCGGCTTTGAATACGTCGCGGAACGTCAGGGCGCACAGCGTAGTGTAGCCGCCCGCGCTGCCGCCGCGGATGGCCAGACGGATGCTGTCGACTTCACCGCGTTCTGCAAGATAGCGCGCGCCGTTGGCGCAGTCGTCGACATCGACAATGCCCCAGCGTCCGTTCAATCGTTCGCGATAGGCCCGGCCGTAACCCGAGCTGCCGCCGTAGTTGACGTCGAGAACGGCGAATCCGCGGCTGGTCCAGAATTGGATCGAATATTTCAGAGAGCCGGAACTCGAAGACGTCGGCCCGCCGTGACTCATCACCAACAACGGCGGCTTCTCACCGACAGGGGCGGCATAATCGCAATTTTTGGGGGAGTAGAAGTAACCGTGCGCAGTCAGACCCTGTTCGGTTGGGAACTCGATGGCGCGTGCGCGGGAGAGATAGCCGCTGTCGACGGTAGATTCCCGCGACCGGCGCAAGACTTCGAATTGCCGCGTTGACGGGTCCAGCAGGACAATCGCGCTGGTTTCCGATTCAGATGAACCAATAAAAAGGACGCGCTCGCCGGCGACGCGAACTTGGGAAAATGACGAATAGGGAAGTTCTAAGTCGCGCAGGATTTTGCTGCTTGGGTCCAGTGTGGCGAGGTGGTCAATGCCATTTTTGCTATAGCTACAGACGATTTGCCCATCGGACGTGAAGCCGTAGAGCGATCCGCCAAGCAGCCACTGCGGCTGGCCGAACTCCGCTTGCATCGGGCATAGCGGCTCGACATGATTTTCAATAAAGCGATAAAGATTCCACCAGCCGTTGCGATCGGAGATGAAATACAGCGTGCCCTCGGCCGACCATTGTGGCTGGCAAATGGATTCGTTGTCGCCGCCAGCGATGCGCCGGCGCTCGCCGACGGAGCCGTCGCCGTTTACCTGTCCTAGCCACAACTCAGTACCGTCCCAAGGCATGTTGGGATGGTCCCAGCTGAGCCACGCTAGTTTTGAACCGTCCGGACTGAGACGCGGCGACGCATAGAAGTCGCTCCCCGAAATGACAATCGTCCCGCCAGCAGAGCTGTCGAGGTCGAGAGTAATCAAGGTATTGACGGCTTCGCCGGAACCCGTGTGATCCTCGCGCACGGTATAATACAGGTTTCTTCGTCGATCGAACTGCCCATCGGCAAAGCGATGCGCCGCGCTCGGTGTGAGTGGTCGCGGTTGTGCGTCAAGGGACTGGAGGTAAAGCCGCTGGTCGGTGAAGTTAGAAAAGGCGACGGTGCCGTTGGAAACAGCGTAATCGCCGCCGCCGTACTCATGCACACGCGTGCGGGCGTTGAATCCCGTCGGCGTAATATCGGTTATTGCGCCGTTGGCAGCGCGCCGCACGATCACTTTACGGCCCCCTTCCTGCGGGCGCCTTTCGATCCAATAAATGTCGCCGCGATCGATGCGGATTTGTTCCAGGCCTATTTCACCGCCGCCAACCAGTTCGGCTGTGATCGGTGACTTCCAGGAGCCGTAAGGAGAATGGATCGATGTCATAGAATTTTCCGGCTAATGTGGTTTGCTTTACTCCGTAAGTCTTAGCATTTTCCGACCGAAAGGCGATGCCAGCGGTCGTTCCACTGACGATCGCCCGCGGCCGAAGGCCAGATGAGATGCTGCTCCATCTGGTTCGAAAAGCGCGTGCAGGCGCTTGGCTGCGTCGTTTGCTTCCGGCAATTATGCCAACGCGCGCTGTAAGTCGAAAATTAGCCTAGCGAAATTCCACATCCGCATCGTCGGTCTACCGACTTGCCGGGAATGACCGATGGATGATTTGGCGAAGTTTCGGTTGGCACAACTGCAATTACCGGTGTTAAGGAATTTTTAGCAGTTTGCTCGCGTTGCCGTGCAGCATCGCTTCGCGTTCCGCGCCGGTGCATTCCATCTTTTGGATTTTTTCCGCAGCCATCCAGTCGCCGGGATCGAAGGGATAATCGGTACCGACCATAATATGATCGGAGCCGACCATGCGTTTTAGATACTCGACGGTCTCGACATGCTAGATGAGGTTGTCGAAGTAGAGGTTTTTGAGATATCTGCTCGGCGGATATTTTGCTGGGATCCGGCTAGTTTAAGAAACTCTCGCCGCGTCCGAGACGTTGATCCGTGTGTCATTTAAAGCTGCTACTCCTATTTGATAAATTCGCGCATCGCTTTGTGCGCTGCTGCGGGGTTAGTGGCTAAATAATGATGGCCTTCGCCGGCGAGTACGACCAGTTTGGCGTTGGGGATCGCTTTTGCCAGTTGGTGCGCGGAGGCCCAATGCGTGTTGTCGCTGGCGCCATGGTTTTCGTCATCGCCGACCAGGACGAGTGTCGGCACGTTGATTTCGCCCAAACGTCCTGTGTGGTCATGAGCCTGGCGCGCTAGAACAAAGTAGAGATAATTCTCCAGCGGCGCGATGCCGGACATTCTAACTTGCAAGAACTTTTCGATCAGTGCGGGATTCTTCGCCACGAATTCCTTGGTCCAACCGGTCTCGATGGTGTGCTTGCGAATGTACTGTTCGAAACCGTCGCGCACCATGTCGCGGCACATGGCCAGTGGTATGCCGTGGGCGCCGGGGTGGGCGGAACCGCTGGAGGCCAGGATGAGTTTCTTCACTCTGTTCGGATAATCGAGCGCCAGGAGCTGGGCGACAACGCCTCCCATGGAATGGCCACAGACGATCGCCTGCTCGATCTCGAGATGGTCGAGTACCGCGGCAGCGTCGTCGGTGAACATCTTTATCGAGTATTCCTGAATTTTCTTGCTCGACTTGCCCGTGCCGCGGTAATCGAACAGGATAACTTTGTGATCACGGGAAAACTCCGGCACCTGGTGAAATTTCCACGCTTGATGATCGAGGCCGGTGACGCTGCAGAAAAGCCACGCGGGGCCGTCGCCGTGAACTTCGTAGTAAATCTCGGTGCCGTCGCGATTAAGATATGGCATGCGGATCTCCCTTGTCGGTCGATTCCTCGCGACTATAGCGCCATTGAATTAGCGCCGGCAACTGCAATCAGACAGAGGCGGGCGAGTCTTATTTGCCGACACACTAACTCCGCCAATGAAATAATCCCCTCCGGCGGACGGTGATCAGACGTCGTTTAATGTTCCAGATCGTGAGAAAGTATCGAAAGCGGCGCTGTCGAGATTTATGTCGGCGCGGTTGCGACGACCTTTGCCGGCGGAGTCATTGCAGCGCAATCACGGGCTGGTGTAAGAGGTTATGGGCGCAAAAAAACGACGAAGGAGTATTGGCGAATGGCGATTCGAATGGGAACTTCCGAGCTGGGCGGGACTTTTTATACTCAGGGGCAGGCGATTGCAGAGCTTTTTAACCAAGGACGCGCGCCGGGCGATCAGTGCATTGTCCAGACCAGCGACGCGAGCATTCACAATGCCAAGCAGCTCGATGCCGGCAATCTTGAGTTTGGCTTTATGGCGTCCAATTGGATCGGTCGCGCCAAAGACGCCACGGCGCCGTTCACAAAAAATATTGCCATCCGCATGGTGGCGCCGGCCAATGCCGGACCCATGTGTTTCGTGCGACTGGCTAATGCGCCGATTCATGCCGTTGCTG
>DASSGE010000135.1:0-2674 GCA_035693605.1 Binatia bacterium | reverse complement strand
GGTGTTTGGCACCTCGATGTCGGCTCGTCACATCCTGGGGCTGAAGTAGGTCCCAAGGGTTCGGCTGTTCGCCGATTAAAGTGGCACGCGAGCTGGGTTCAAAACGTCGTGAGACAGTTTGGTCCCTATCCGCCGTGGGCGTAGGATACTTGAGGAGAGTTTTCTCTAGTACGAGAGGACCGAGAAGAACACACCGCTAGTGTTCCGGTTGTGGCGCCAGCCGCATTGCCGGGTAGCTAAGTGTGGAAGGGATAACCGCTGAAAGCATATAAGCGGGAAGCCCCCTCCAAGATAAGGTATCCCAGGCCATAAGGCCTCTAAAGACCCCTCGTAGACTACGAGGTTGATAGGCCAGGTGTGGAAGGCCAGTAATGGTTGAAGCTAACTGGTACTAATTGGTCGTGCGGCTTGACCATATTTATCAATGCTACTCCGTGGTTTTTCGTTGTGCCCGTATTCAGTTGTGAGAGAACAGATTAGACTCTGAGCTTGAGTTGAGTCTTAATTCGATACCCTTGCTCAGTGTTGACCGATTTCCGGTGGCTATAGCGGAGGTGTCACACCCGATCCCATCCCGAACTCGGCCGTTAAGCCCTCCAGCGCCGATGGTACTATGCGGTCGCCGTATGGAAGAGTAGGACGCCGCCGGATTTAAATTAGAAAGCCCCAGCTTCGAAAGAGGTTGGGGCTTTCTAGCTTGCAGAGAAATATGACTATAGGCATTGGCTGTAGGTGTTGTAAAATCAAACTCTTGAATCGAATTTGCAGCAGCGATTAAATCGGTCTGACCTCAAAGTGAATCTTGCCGTTCATTGACACCAAGCTGGTTTCCACGTAGAGTTAAATTCCTACTTCAGTAAATGGCCTTCTGAAAGAGGACGGTTCCAACGTCCAAGGCCTCTAATCCGTCTATCTTCTTGCGAACGATCACTAAAGGATATTCCGACCAGAGCGTGGTTTCGGTACTTAGTCAGCCCATGTTCTGCCCTTTGGCAGTCTAATTCTCAGGGTCACAGACAATAATTTCTCTTAGGAGGAGAACATGGGTACTAAATTATACGTCGGCGGTCTTCCTTATTCGGTGACCGAAGGCAAGTTGCAGGATATTTTCTCTGCACACGGTTCAGTGGAGTCGGCCAACGTCATTTCCGACAAATTTACCGGTCAGTCGCGTGGTTTCGGCTTTGTCGAAATGAGTTCAAGCAGCGAAGCGCAAAAAGCTATTGAGTCGCTCAACGGCACACAGCTCGATGGTCGCACGTTAACCGTCAACGAGGCTAAGCCGATGGCTCGCCGCGACAATGGGGGCGGCGGTTCCCGCGACGGCGGCAGAAATCGCTGGTAGACGCGTTTAGGTAATCGCAATGGGCAACTGGTCGGGTTGCCCCGGTTTTTCCTTACAATCACGCACGAACATCGAACGGGCCCGATGGAGGTGTCCTTCCGGCTCCGGCTTCGCCGCGTTCCACCGCAAACGACGAGACATCGTGCTCAACTTGTTTAGGTTATTCCTTTCCCAGAGCCAGGGAGCTACGGTAACCTCGGCTGCTAATTTAATTTACCGTAAACCAGGGAGGCTCTATGGCCGAAAATGAATCCGTAAAACAAAGCGCAAATTTATTGCGAACCATCATTCGCAGCATCGATAAAAAGCTCGAATACAGCCTGGTCGATCCGACTCAAGAAGGTAGATTTTCTCTCCGGCTCGTGACTCGCGGGCGCGAATGTTTGGTGTCCATCCGCACCGACGACCTGCGGCGGGCCGTCGTTGACGATGTGCGTAAGAATGGCATCCGGCAAAAAATCAAGAGCGCACGCGATCATCTCTTGTCGAATTACGTTGCCGATGTAATGGGCAAACAAATCGCCAGGATGCTTAAACAGTCCGGCGCCGGCAAGGATGACGGCAAGTCTTCTTTCTTTTATAGGCGCCCCCAGGGTAGAAGATAAAGGCTCGCGCTATTCTCCCCAGCTCGTTATCGAGAAGTTGAGACCATAGGAAGATGGGCCGCCCGACCTCATGGACGGCCCTCTTCACAGCTAAGTTCCAACTCCACCACGACAGCTCCAGCGTCATTCGCATAACGTGAATGTGGATAGCGAGCTTTTTGCGCAACTTAATCGACCACCAGGCCTTTCTCGCGGCTGCTGGAAATGCGATCCGGCGAAGCCTCCGGTGCATTTGTAGCTAATTTCGGCAACTCTTCACTAGTCCAGTCCGTTCCGCCGTTAGCTCGTAGTAACGCGCGCCGGGCGCTTGATTACCGTAGTTTTCTCCTCTAAAAAATTTCATCGTGATCAAGATTAACCAACTTTCCAAATCGTATTTCGCCCGCGAGCTGTTCACCGACGTCACTTTTCAGATGAATGCCGGCGACCGCCTGGGGCTAGTGGGCCGCAATGGCCACGGCAAGTCGACGCTCTTCAGGCTCATTTTGGGCGAAGAAGAGGCCGACTCCGGTGAAATTGTGATTCCGCGCAACTATCGCATCGGCCATGTCGAACAGCATCTGCATTTCACCCAGCCGACGATCTTGGCAGAAGCCGCCCTCGGTCTTCCGGAAGAAGAGTCTCATTCAATCTACAAAGCCGAGGCAATCCTGTTTGGCTTGGGATTTTCCGCGACCGATTTGGAAAAAGCGCCAGACGAGTTTTCCGGCGGCTTTCAAATCCG
>DASSGE010000134.1:0-2214 GCA_035693605.1 Binatia bacterium | reverse complement strand
TGCCACATCAACTTCGCCGCCGAGCTTATATTTCTTTTTGAGCTGGGCAACACCGGAAAGAAATTGGCCGATCAAGGTTTCGTCCATTACGAGTTTGCGCGCTTGCCCCTTGGCTGCGTAGCGGTTAACGAATAAATCGATCCGACCGCGGGAAATTTTTTCGCGCAAGTGCTTACGAATTTCCTCTTCAAGGGACATGTACTCGCGCGGCGTGCGAACTTGCAGATCGAGATGACGGTGATTGACGCTGCGAATTTGCACGGTGACTCGGGTGCCATGGATATTCTGCGACGCCTCGCCATAGCCGGTCATACTTTTCATAGTTGTTCCTCGATTTTCAATCTCAGCTTGTTGAAAGGCACGGCGACAGTGCCGATTTCATCGCCGACAAATCCCGCCGCCACATTGGCGATCACTGCGGCAGCCTCAAAATCCCCACCCGACGCCAGCACCAACGCGCAGACCGCCACCACCGTATCGCCTGCTCCGGTAACCTCGAAAACCTCGCGTGGCGCGGTGGCAAAATGTCTAACTTTGTGGCGCGGCCTGAACAAACTCATGCCGTCCGCACCACGGGTAATCAGCACCCCCTGGGCGCGCCATTGCCGCAATAATTTTGTTCCGGCAGCTACCAGTGTGTTATCGTCATAAATATCGATTCCCGCCGCATCCGCCGCTTCGCTTTTGTTGGGTGTAATCAGCGTCGGTCCACGATATAGGGCGAAATTTTCTTTCTTCGGATCGACGACGCAGATAATTTTCCTTTTGCCCAAACTAGTCGCAATGGTCGATAACAGTTCAGCGTGGACAACGCCCTTACCGTAGTCCGAGATGATCACTCCATCGCAACGCTCAAGCCGCTCGTGAATAAACTCCCGCAGCCGTGTTAGCGTCGCAGCGTGAATCGGCTCACGGCTCTCACGATCCAATCGAACAATCTGTTGATGGTGCGGGCTGGCGATTATTCGACTCTTCTGAATCGTTTGAAACTTCGGGTCGGTGAATACTCCCGAGGTTGAAGCGCCGACGCGGCGCAAGACATCAAGAATGCGCTTGCCGGCATCGTCTTTTCCGATTACGCCGCACGCAGTCACCCGAGCGCCCAAACTTCGAATATTATGGATGACGTTAGCGGCGCCGCCGAGGCGCCGTTCTTCGGAAACCACCCGCAGCACCGGCACGGGCGCTTCCGGCGACAACCGCTCAACCTCACCCATGACGAAGCGGTCAAGCATCAGGTCGCCGACAGTTAAAATGTGTGCGCTTTTGAATCTAGCGAGAATCTCGAGGAGTTTGCTCATCGCTGTAAAAACAATGTGCTGCTAACGCTCCGATCCGAGCAGGTCATAATAATAGGCTTCATTCCGCGCCGCCATCTGCGTCAGTGTATAGTTCTCGAGCACCCTCTGCCGCCCTCGTAAGCCCATCTGGAGGGCCATTTCTGGTTTGGCAACGAGTTTGCCGACCGCATCGGCGATCGCTCGGCCGTCGCCGGGTAAAACCAACAAACCCGTTTGTCCGTCAACGACCGATTCCGCCAAACCGCCGACTTTGCTAGCTACGATTGGCTTGCCAGCCGCCATCGCTTCAAGCGCAGCCACCCCCAAACCCTCAAACAAAGAAGGCATAACGAAAATGTCGATACGGCGAAGAAACTCTTCAGGTTTCGAAACAAAACCGAGAAACTTTACCGACTCATTAAGCCCAAGCGCCCTGGCTTTATTTTCCAGCTTCTCGCGAAGAGTCCCGGTACCGCCGATCAACCATTTAACTCGCGCGCCTTGCGGCTGCAGCTGCCTGGCAGCTTCAAGCACAAATTCAATTCCCTTGCGCTCTTCCAGTACCGCGAGACAGCCAACGGTGACGGCTTCGCGACGCGATTCGTCAGTCCGGTCGTCACCCGCCCTGAAGCGAGTGGGATCGATACCACTAGGAATCAGGCGAATCTTGCGCCGCTCAACACCAGCATGGACCAATCCATCAAAGATATTTTGCGAGATCGCCACTACACCATCGACGCGGCGATTGTACAGACAGCGGGTGTACCAATTGCTTTTCTCCGGGTAATCCATCCGACGCGTGACCACGTACTTCGGCAGCCTTTTACCATGGCTCAACCACAAGGAAAGCGCGTGCGCTCGTTTAGTGTGCAGATGGACAATGTCGTAATTCTCCGGGTCGATGCGCCGTCTAATGTTGAGAACCGCGCATAAG
>DASSGE010000133.1:0-5478 GCA_035693605.1 Binatia bacterium | reverse complement strand
GCTCATCGGGAAGTGCTCGGTCTGCGGCGCGACATCGTGCCGCGAAGCAAAATCGAGCATGGTTTCGATCGCCACCGGCGAGCCCGTCGGCGAACCGGAGACGCTACGCTGCTGCAGGATGAGCGAGAACGCTGGCACCGCAAGCGGTTCCAATACCGCGCCGACGACATGCAGCCGGCCGTTCGGCGCGAGCGTGCCGATCATCGCATCCCAATCGAGCGTCACGTTGACGGTGCTGATCAGCAGATCGAAGGCGCCGTCGAGTTTCTTGATCGCCGCCGAGTCTTTGCTCGAGACGACATGCTTTGCCCCGAAGCCCTTCGCTTCATCGAACTTGCTTTCACTCGACGTGAACGCTGTCACGTCGCAGCCGTACGCTGCGGCGAAATTTACTGCCATATGACCGAGGCCACCGATGCCGATGATGCCTACCCGATCGGTCGGCTTGCCGTACATTGCCAGCGGCGCGAAGACGGTGATGCCGCCGCACAGGAGCGGACCGGCTTCTGCGAAGTTTAGCTTTCCCGGCAGCGGTATTGCCCAAGCCCAGTGCGACCGGATGCGGGTCGCAAACCCGCCGCGACGACCGACGATAGTCGGTTGCACTCGCGGGCAAAGATGATGGCTTCCCGACATGCACTGCCGACAGTGCATGCAGCTAGCCGAGTACCAGCCGACGCCGACGCGCTGTCCGACGTGGATTCCCTTGGCATTGGGACCCACGGCCGTTACCGGACCGATGACCTCGTGGCCGAGAACCGCGGGGTACTGCGAAATACCCCATTCATTGTTAAAGACGGACAGATCCGAGTGGCACAAACCGCAGTATTCGACAGCGACTTCAACGTCCTCGGCCCCGAGCGGTCCGAGATCAATGTTTTCGACAACCATCGGCTGTTTCGCCGCCTTTGCAACCCACGCTTTATTATTCATCGTGTCTCCGATTCTGAAACCTAGGTCGGACCTGAAGGCGAAGTAGACTCCGCTTTTCTAAGCCCGCCGCCAAAAAACCCGTCACGAATCCTTGAGGAACGCGAGCAGATCCGCGTTGATCTGATCCTTATGGGTCGAGCACATGCCGTGCGGCAGGCCCGGATAAACTTTCAGCGTGGCGCCTTTGACGATCTTGGACGAGAGCATGGCTGAAGCGCCGATCGGCACGATCTGGTCGTCGTCGCCGTGCATTATGAGCGTCGGCACATTGAATTTTTTGAGATCCTCGGTGAGATCCGTTTCGGAAAACGCTTTAATACAAGAATAGCAAGCAGGAAATCCGGCCATCATTCCTTGGAGCCAGAACGATTGGCGCAGTCCCTCCGAGACCTTTGCGCCAGGCCTGTTGTATCCGTAGAACGGCAGGCTGAGATCCTGCCAGAACTGCGAGCGGTCGGCGAGAACGCCGGCACGGATGCCATCGAAGACTTCCATCGGCAAGCCCGCGGGATTGGCAGCCGTCTTCAACATCAGCGGCGGCACGGCTCCGATCAGCACGGCCTTGGACACATACTTGGTACCGTGGCGCCCAATGTAGCGCGCGACTTCGCCGCCGCCGGTGGAATGGCCGACGTGGATGGCATTCCTTAGATCCAGCGCTTCGACTAACTTTGCCAGATCGTCCGCGTAAGTATCCATGTCGTTGCCGTTCCACGGCTGGCTCGACCGGCCGTGTCCGCGCCGGTCGTGGGCGATGCAGCGGTAGCCGCGCGACGCCAGATAAAACATCTGGTCTTCAAAGGCGTCCGCGCTCAGCGGCCAGCCATGGCTAAAGACAACCGGCTGTCCACTGCCCCAATCCTTATAGTAGATCTCGATGTCGTTGGAATTTTCCTTGCCGACACTGACGTATGGCATGGCTACTCTCCTTAGTTTGCGACATTGGAATCGCTTTTGGCCACTCGCCTAACTGGTCCGACCAATGCGTTACAGCGTATAAATTTAGGAAGCCCTGGCGTTGCGCGCATAAGCGGAGATATTTTTGCGCGAATTCAAGCGTGCTCTTGTCCAAGAGCGCGCGATTCTCGTCGAATCTTTTGGCGATGTCGCCGATGTACGCCTCGGGCGGGCGCTAAAGCGCTTAAAAACGGCGCAGGCTTGCTGGGTTCGCTCCAATCTCAAACTCATATTCCGCGATCTTTCTCACGTTTCATCCATTCCCTCACTTAAGCAGTGCAATGCAATAATTCGAAGCCATCTTCCTCCCGCGTGTTCAAAAATCGAACGACTTCGACATCGACAAGCGTCACTCCTTCCAGATCCAATATTGATCTAGACGGATCATCTGCCAATTGCGCGTGCAATGCATCAAGACACTCCGCTCGTAGGCGTCCGGTGAGATAAATCGTCGTCTTTCCTCCACCGGTTTTTAATTCAATCTTCAATGTCATTTGAAAACTCGGGAAACTTTAACGTGCAACCACTGAGCCATGGGTAAGCTGCCGAAAAGATTGACGGCGAATTGGTACCGAATGCCGAAAATTCAGCACATGCTGATTTATCGGCAGAAATTCCGGAGCAGATTGGGGCTGTCGGATGCGAGAGCCCAATTAGAATCTATTTACAAGTGGGAAATCGAACAACAAACCAGAGTATAGGTTAAGCGTGCTGGCGATTGTGGCGGTATCGAACAACTGGCATTCACATAGGGTGGCGCGATTTGAATCGATGCTTGTCGATTCCCAGGTTCTTTATCTTCGATTCGAGCGTCTGCCGGGGTATGCCCAGCCTCGCAGCAGCGCCGGATTGACCTGCAACCTGACCGCGACATTCTGCCAGCACTGCTTCAATGAGCTCTTTTTCACGTTCGGCAAGCGTGGCGACAAAGGGCTTCGATGGGCCCGACAATAGTTGCCCTTCCCGCCTCAGCCAAGTTTCATCGACAGAAAATGTTTCACTGTCGCAAAGCACGACCGCGCGCTCGATAACATTTTGCAGTTCACGAATGTTGCCGGGCCACCCGTAGGCTTGGAACAGGGCCAGCGTCTCTTTACGTATGTTTCTAATTTTTTTGCCAGCCTGTTTCGCGTAGCGCTCTATCAGGTATTCGACGAGCAAAGGAATATCGTCCTTGCGCTCACGCAGCGAAGGTATCTGGATTGGAAAGACATTGAGCCTGTAGAAAAGATCCTGGCGAAAGCTTCCCGCCGCAACCGCAGCTTTTAAGTTACGGTTTGTCGCCGCGAGTACGCGCACGTCAACGGCTATCGGCTGGCTGCTGCCGACGCGCTCAAATTCCCGCTCCTGGAGCACACGCAATAGAGCGGTCTGAGTCTCCGCCGGAAGCTCGCCGACCTCGTCTAGGAAGATGGTCCCGCCATCGGCCAGCTCAAAGCGCCCGAGACGCCTTTGCAGGGCACCCGTAAAAGCGCCCTTCTCGTGGCCGAACAATTCAGAAGCGATAAGTGTCTGCGGAATCGCTGCGCAATTGACGCGAATAAACGCCCGCGCGGCCCGCTTGGAGCGCTTGTGGATGGCGCGAGCGATCAACTCCTTGCCGGTTCCAGTTTCACCGAGAATAAGCACCGTCGAATCCACCCCCGCCACCTTTGCGACTTGCGCCAGCACTTTGCGCAGCGCTTCGGACGAACCGACGATCTCCTCGAACATTGATGAGTGATCGATTTCCTCGCGCAGCGCTAAGTTCTCCTTTTTAACTCTCGCTTCGGCTTGTTTGCGATCCTCGATATCCACTCCTGTGACATACCAACGAAGGACCAGTCCAGTGTCGTCTCTCAGAGGTTTGTAACGGACTAAGAACCAGCGAAACTGCCCGTCGTGACGGCGCAACCGCACTTCAGTATCAAACGGTTCGCCGAGTGCGAGAACGCGCTCGCGTTCGTTGCCGAATCGCGCCAAATCCTCCGGATGGAAAAGCTTGCTGCGAAATACATCGGCCCTGACGTCGTCAAGACTTAAACCGGAATACTCGAGCAACACTTCATTTGCGTAAAGCATCGTGCCATGGGGTGCCAAGACGCTGATCGCTTGCGGTATCGCATCGACGATCCGGCGCAGATCCCTTTCCTCTTGACGCAGTTTTTCTTCCGCGCGTTTGCGGTCTTCGATGTCGGTTCTCGTGCCGTACCAACGGCGGATCGTTCCCTGTTGATCCCGCAGCGGGTTGCCGCGGATCAGGAACCAGCGATACTGCCCATCCTTGTCACGTAGTCTTGCCTCCAACTCGTAGGGCACGCCGTGCGAGATTGCACTCTGGCGCTCAGTCAACACTCTTTCCCGATCCTCCGGATGGACGAACGTCGCGGGACGCTCTTCCTGAGGATCCGCCGGTGTCAGGCCATGGTACTCGCGCGCGACTTGATTGGCATAGAGACGGCTGCCGTCCGGCGCCAGGACAAATATATGTTGCGGCACCACATCGACGATCTGCCGCAGCTCGGCTTCGCTCTGCCTAAGCTTTTCCGCCGCGCGCTCCTGCTCGATGGCTACAGCGGCAAGATGAGTGATCTGGTCCATGAGTTTTTGATGCTGCGCGGTCGGGAATCCAGGAGTGCTCCAGTAGATCGCGAAGGTGCCCAATATTTTTTTATCGCAAGACAATATCGGAGTGGACCAGCAAGCTCTGAGCCCATGCTCTAAGGCCAATTCCCGATAGTCCGCCCATAACGCGTCCGTCGCGATATCGCCGACGACCACGGGCTCGCCGCGAAATGCCGCTGTACCGCATGAGCCCGCCGCCGGGCCGATCGGGCTGCCATCGATCGCCTCAATGTAACTGGCCGGCAAACTCGGCGCCGCTCCGTGCCAAAGGCATTGGCTAGCCGGTTCCAACAGTAGAATCGAAGCCAGGGAATCGTTGGAAATTTTCTCGACCAGGAGACACAGTTCTCTGAGAATCGACGCGAATGAATCGCCCTTGGCGATCAACTCGAGGAGGCGATTCTCTCCGGCCAGCAATGTCTCGGCCCACTTGCGCTCGTGTATGTCGGTGGTCGTGCCGTACCATTTGACGACGTTTTCGTGCTCATCGCGCAACGGCCGTGCGCGCGCCAAAAACCACCGATATTCGCCGCCCGCACTGCGCAGACGTATTTCAACTTCCAACAACTGGCTGAGCCTAACGGCCTCACCCCAGTGCTTGGCAAAAGTAATCAGATCGTCCGGATGAAACGCGCGTTTCCAACCCCATCCCAGTCCCTCGTCGAATGATAGGCCAGTAAATTCCAGCCAGCGCTGATTGTGAAAGTCACGGGAACCGTCAGGCAGAGCGGTCCAGACCAGCGCCGGACTTGAATCGACTGCCAGTCGAAACTGATCTTTCGCGGCTTGCGCTTCTTGAAGAGCCTTTTCGAGCGCCAGCTGAGTTTGCTTTTGCGCAGTTACGTCCATCAGCGCGCCAATAAATTCGATTATCTGTCCAGCTTCGTTCTTGACCGCGCGCGCTGCCACTCTGACATGTTTAACTGCGCCATCGGGCATTAATAAGCGATGGTCAAAATCAAAATCTCTGCCCGCTTCAGGAGC
>DASSGE010000132.1:0-3144 GCA_035693605.1 Binatia bacterium | reverse complement strand
TCCCGCCGCGAAAAGCGCCGATCCGAAAGACTTCATCGATACGAGATTTTTGGAAGAACTGGAGCGCAGCGGTTATATCGACGGGCTGTATCGTTAGGCGCCTGGCGTTCTGACCACGAACGCACGAAGCACAGGATGGCTTTCAAGATTCCGATCGTTAACTTGATCTCATCATGACGTTTTAGTTAACCAAACGACGAGGTACTAGCAGGTCATCGACAAGGAAAGTAAGAGAGCCGAAACCTAAATAAAATCAGCCAGGCCGAGGATGGTATGAAACTAATCGCCTTTGTGCTCCTGTTCCTTCTCTGGTCGAATTCCAATCTCCACGCCCAAGCACCATTTTATCAGGGACAGACAGTACGTATCATCGTCGGTTATCAGGCCGGCGACGCTTACGATCTCTGGGCGAGAATCTTCGCTCAATACATGGGTAAATACATGCCGGGCAATCCCAGCTTTATCGTTCAGAACATGACTGGCGGCGGTGGATTGGTGGCCGCCAATTATGTTTACGGCGTTGCCAAGCCGGACGGCCTGACGCTAGGAGCACTCGGACCGTGGAGCTATTTCGACCAACTCGCGGGACGCAAAGAAGTTCAATTCGATTGGTCAAAGTTTACCTGGATCGGCACGCCGGAACAGACCGACTCGATATTGGTGATGAGAACGGATAGTCCATACAAAAACATCGACGCGATCCGTAAAGCTGCCGAACCGCCCAAGTGCGGCGCCCCTGGAACCAGCACCACCAGTTATTACATCCCGAAGTTTTTGGAAGAGAACATCGGCTCGAAGTTCAACATCGTTACCGGCTATCCCGGCGGCAACGAAGTCGATCTGGGCATCGAACGCAACGAGCTGCAATGCCGCACCATGACGATCAGCACCTACTTCGCCCGCGAACCCTATCTGACCTGGCATAAAAATGGTTTTGTCCGGCCGCTCATGCAAACCGCCAAAAAGCGCGACGGGCGAGTTGCCGACGTTCCGACCATCTATGAAGTGATGGATCAGTATAAGGTCTCCGAAGCCAGCCGTAGATTGGCCGCGGTCCTGCTCGCACCCGCCACCTTCGGCCGCCCGATGGTAGCGACCCCGGGGGTACCGCCGGCTCGGGTAAATATCTTGCGCGACGCCTATCATCGGTCACTCAAAGATCCCGGATTGCTGGAGGAGCTGAAAAAACGCCGATGGGTCGTCGACGCCATCACCGGCGAGGAAATGGCAGCCCTGGCGAAAGAAGTGATTTCCCAGCCGCCGGAGATCGTCGAACGGATGAAAAAATTATTGGGCAATTAAGTCGGCCCGGAGTCCGCTGAGCGATGACTGCCAGCGCAAGATTCCGGATCATCAAAAAGGAGCGAACGCTCAAGCCTTTCTGCCAGACGCTGGTGAGAGAAATCTCGCAGCCTTTGCTTTAGATACGTAACCCAACTCCACATCGCGCTTTATTGCCGCGGCATCGCGCGCAGCGGGGTTGCCGTAACCGCCGCCGCCGGCAGTGAATATAGTGACCGTCTCGCCGGGATGGACTTGCAAGTGGCTGAACTTGCCGGGCAGCTGTTCGTCTTCGCTGCCACGCGTGAGGCGCGTCTCATTGACCATCGCCGCTTCGCCGCCGAGTAAACCCCACGGCGGACACTTGATGCGATCGGTGTTGCGGCTCAAGAAACAATTCTCCAACGGTTTGACCCGCACTTCGACTCCGTTACCGCCGCGATACTTCCCGGCGCCGCCGCTGTCGGCGCGAAACTGATGGCACTCGTAGAGCAAGGGATAATACAGTTCCTGCAACTCGATGGGCGTGTTTTTGACGTCGCCCTGACACATGGATACGGCGGAGGAAACGCCGTCTTCGAACGGCCGCCCGCCCCAGCCGCCGCCGATGATATTCTGGCAAACGTAGCGCCGGCCGGTTTTGGAGTTCATGCCGAAGATCGCATAACCACCCATATCTCCCTTGTGCGCGGCAGGGACCCGGTCAGGCAACGCCGGCGCCAGGGCGCGAAAGATCGTATCGAGCACCGTCGGCAAGGACAAACTCCAGCCGCCGATCGGAGCGGGCCGGCGCGCGCTCAAGAGTTTGCCCGGCGGCAGAATTACATTTAGCGCGAGGAAAGAACCTTCATTGACCTCACCGCGCGGCGAGGTGAGCGCCTTGAAAGCCACCCGCGCCGCCGCCATGCCGCCCGACGCGCCGCAGTTGATGAATCCCGGCACCTGATCCGCGACTTCAGAATAATCGATGGTCAGCTCGTCGCCGCGCACCTCGACTTTGATCTTGAGCGGAATGGTCTTGTTCATCACCCGGCCGTCGTCGTCGAGAAACGACTCGGCCTCGTAGACGCCGTCGGGAATTGCCCGCACCGATTCCCGCACCAGCTTATCGGTCTGATGCCAGATCGCCTGTACCGCCTCTTGAAAGCGTGCGCCGCCGTATTTGCGGCAGATCTGCTCCAAGCGCTCCTCGCCGGTTTTGCAGCAAGCGATTTGCGCCCGCAGGTCGCCGAGCGATGACTCGGGAAAGCGGATATTGTCTTCGATCAGCCGCAGGACTTCTGCATTGGCTTTGCCTTGTCTGTAAATCTTGACCGAACGTACCTGCAAACCCTCTTCGTAAACATCGCGCGTGTTGCTCGATCCGAACCCGGTGCTGCCGCCGCCGACGTCGATCCAATGGGCGCGCACGGCGAGAAAACTGACGAGCTTGCCATCCCAGAAAAACGGCGTGTACACCGCCATGTTGTTCAAGTGCTGGCCGCAGATCTCCGGATGATTGACCAGGAAGACATCGCCGGGATGAATATTGTCCTTGCCGTACACTTCGATGCCGTCCTGCACCGCGACACCGAGATCGGCGAGAAAGATCGGTAGCGCGCCTTCGTTCTGCGACATCGTCCGCCCCTCATGATCGAGCACCGCGACGCAGTAATCCTGCACCTCGTAGATCATCATGTTATAAGCGGTCTTCTTCAAAACCGCCGACATCTCGTTGGCGGCGGCTTTCAAAGCACAGCGGATGATTTCGACGGTGATCGGATCAACAGACATTTTGACTGACCTCAAATGAATGACGGGGGTAGATTCAAAAATTCAATATCTCCTAGACTTTTGATGCGAACTCCAGACAGCAATAGCCGA
>DASSGE010000131.1:0-2474 GCA_035693605.1 Binatia bacterium | reverse complement strand
CGATCTGGTAGCCGTCGATGAGGCCGGCTTCGGTCAGCTGCGACACGATGGTGCCGCTGCCGAAAATCATCAAACCTTTGCCACGCTGTCGCTTCAGCGTTGCAATCTCGTCTGGGTTTAATTCGCCGACGATGCGGAAATTTTTCCAGGTTGAATGTTTCAAACTTCTGGAGAAAATTAATTTTGTACTGCCGTTTAACCAAGTCGCTATGGCGCGGTGTTCTTTTGTTCGTTCGCCGGAGAAAGTTTCCCCAAACCCCGAGGCTGATAAGGTTTGGCGAACCTTTCAAACGTCTGGTCAATATGAAGATTGAGGGCTGAGCTCGAGCGGAAGAGTTAAAATCTTGAACAGGCCGAATTATCGGCTTTTGCCGTCCGGCGCTGAATCACGCCCGGCCAATTTCACAATCGCAACCGGCGTAATACGGCAATCCGACTGTTACGCTATTTACCGTCGTCGATGCTGACGACGATGATGGCGTTAGCGATCAGCCAACCGTCGTCGCCCTTCTCGTTTAAAACCTGTAAACCGCCTTGGACCACGTTGATGTGGCCGCCGCCATGCGGCAGCGTTTCTAGAACCGCCCGCTTATCCACCGCGTCAGGCTTGGGCACGCCGATGGTTACTTCAACGTGCATATCGTCAGCGGTTTTACCCACAAGCCGCGGAAACCCCAAACTGCTGTGATGAATCGCATCGAACACCGCTCGCTTGGCGGCGTTGGTGTAGTCCAAGCCGTGCACATCCACGCCCATTCCCATTTCTGTAACGCACCGTACCAAGGCCATAGCTGGACACCTCCATCTGACAAGATTGTCGAAATAATAATCTAGTTCTGGACGCTCATATTGACGAGATCGGTCGCGCAGGGCGCGGTCTCGAGGAAATCCCAGCTTTTCATCCACTCATAAGTGCGTTGCAGCTCATCGGCCGGGATCGGCGCCGGGTCGACCAGATAGAGACGGCTCTCGCGCAGATCGTCGATGTTGAGCTGACTGATCATCGGATCGCGATCGCGATAGTAGTCGATGAAGTAGTGCATGTAGGCGCGCTTGTTCGCCATGATACGCCGGACCGCTTCACGGATCGCCCGGTTGAAGGCGGCGTACGTTTCGCCATCGACACGATCGGAGGCTACGTCGGTGCCGTGGTGGAAAGCCGAAATGACGACGCGGCAGCCCATTTTTTCGGCCAACGAAATGTACGGTTCGGTCAGGGTCGTCGCTTCGATGGTCTTATCCATAAGCATCTTGAAGCGGTAATTGGAGCCGTTCGGCACGCGGCCGAGCTTGATCAGCTCGCGCGGCACAAAGCCTTCGAGCATCTGCAAGCACAAGTAGTGCGTGCCGCTATAAAAGGGGATACCGATCTGCACGTTGGCGAATTGCTGCGGCACCTGCACCGGCGAATCCGCGCGGACAACGAGCCCGGCAAAATTCACCATGGAACGCCGGCCAACCTGCCGACTGCCGACCTTGGTGGTTTCGACGCGCGAGAAATTACCCCATTCGCAGGCGTTGTAGAGGTCGGCCTGGCCTGTTTCCATCATGCGTCCGTGACTCGTGTAGCGCGACGCATCCTTGTGATCCGTGATGTGCAGCTGCGGACTTTTGTCGAGCCCCTTCTCACGGTCCATCCACTCGATCTGGATGCCTTCCTTCTCGAACAGACCCTCGTCATAGGCGACGAGCTCGGCCAAGCCTTGAAACGGCGCAGTGGTTTCCAATCGCAGTGTCTTCATAAATTCCTCCCATGGGGCAATCGCTAAGTTAACTTTTATATAGTGGCATTCTAACCCCTGTCAAACCACCCTCGAACGATAAAAGTGTCGACCATGACGCGGTTGCAGGCGAAAACGAGTGCGTGGAAGGCGTTCATAGTTTAAGGTCGGTGCGGACGGCCGACGTTTGACGCGCGTCTTCTACCAGCCGTTGGTTGAACCCGGCAAGTTTGGCCAGAAATCTAACTCGAGGTTTTAAAGTTGAAGCGATATTTCCATGCTGAGTTTGCGCTGGGTAGAGAGGGTTATCTCGCAGCTGATCGGTCGAACTTCAACCCGGAGCGTCTCGCCGATCAAATAAAAAGCTAAACCGCGGCGTCGACATCACGACGCTTAGCCGAAACACCAGGATAAAAGCATCAATGCGAAATATCGCACCACTTTTGGCCACGGCAGTCATGTCCATTGCTGCCGCCGAGCCAGCGCCTCGATACAATTAATTTAATGCTAGAGCCGCTCACCGGTCCATGTCACACTAGGTCAATGAGCGCTATGTTTATCATTTTCACCGGCGTAGCCGGCGCGGGAAAAACTACCGTCGGCCGGTTGCTGGCACAGGAACTCGGCTGGCGGTTTTACGAGGGCGACGACTTTCATCCTCCAGCCAATGTGGAAAAAATGCGCCGCGGCGAGCCGTTGACCGATGATGATCGGCGGCCGTGGCTTGATGCCTTGCGCGCGATTGTCCAGCAG
>DASSGE010000130.1:0-4368 GCA_035693605.1 Binatia bacterium | reverse complement strand
CGATAGCCAAACCATCGCCGAGGAGTCCACCGACTGGCCCATGGTTTCGCGGCCGACACATTTAGGCGGTCTTGGCTTCGGTCTCAAATGGGACATGGGCTGGATGCACGACACGTTAGAATATTTTCGCCATGACCCGGTGCACCGGCGCTATCATCAAAACAGTCTCACCTTTCGCATGATCTATGCCTTTCACGAAAATTTCGTCCTGCCGTTGTCGCACGACGAATCGGTATACGGCAAAGGCTCGCTATTGGAAAAAATGGCCGGCGACGATTGGCAGAAGTTCGCCAATCTGCGCGCGCTTTACGGCTACATGTATGCTCAGCCGGGAAAGAAGCTGCTGTTCATGGGCGGCGAATTCGCTCAAAGGCGTGAGTGGGCTCACGATGCCAGCCTCGACTGGGAGCTGCTCGAAGTTCCCGCCCACGCCGGGGTGCAGCGCTGGGTGAGCGACTTAAATCGACTCTACCGCAAACAAGCGGCACTGCACGAGTTAGACTGTGAGCCGGCCGGTTTCGAGTGGATCGATTGCGATGACGCGGAGAACAGTGTCGTCAGCTTGCTGCGCAAAGGCCGCGCCGCAGCGACGCTGGTCCTAGCCGTGTGCAATTTCACCCCAGTACCGCGCCAGGGCTATCGAGTCGGGGCGCCGCGCTGCGGCTACTGGCGTGAACTACTCAATAGCGATGCCGCGGAATACGGCGGCAGCGGTATGGGCAATGGCGGCGGTGTTGAAGCCGAAGCCGCGCCCATGCATGGCCGACCCTGTTCGCTGATACTCACGCTGCCACCGCTGTCGGTGCTGTTTTTCGCCAACGACGCCTAACCTGATTTGAGATTACTGCCGCTGAATCTACCAGTGAGAAAACCCTGAATCGCAACGCAACGCACCAAGTTCTCGTGGCACAAAAAGCTTCTAAGGTTTATATAAAGCTTCACCGTTTCATTCTACGCTGATGAAGATCGCCATGATCGCTTCCGAAGCCAACCCATTCGCCAAAACCGGGGGTTTGGCCGATGTTCTGGGCACACTTTCGGTCGCATTGGAGCATCTGGGCCATGAAGTCACGGTCATTCTGCCAGCATATCGCTGCGCGCTACAGGGCGGCTTTGCCTTGCAGGAAACCGGCACAACGGTTACCGTCCCGGTCGCCGATCGTCACGAAAGCGGCACCATCTTGCGGTCCATGATCGGCAAAAATGTCTCGGCGCTCCTGATCCGCGCGGACCGCTATTTCGATCGCGATTTTCTCTACGGAACGGCGACCAAAGATTATCCGGACAACGCCGAACGGTTCACTTTTTTTTGCCGCGCGGCTTTGGAATTGCTGCGCCAGGATCCCGCCGATATCATCCACGCCCATGACTGGCAAGCCGCTCTCGCAATCGTTTTCCTCAAAACGCAAGCGGCCAGCTATCGTGAGACCGCGGGTGCAAAAACCGTCTTTACGATTCACAATCTCGGCTTCCAAGGCATATTTCCTCAGAGCGAATGGAAGTTGTTCAATCTCGACAAGGTTTTTTTTACACCGCAGTTTTTGGAATTCTACGACGCTATCAATCTGATGAAAGGCGCCTTGGTCTTCGCCGACAAGCTCACCACCGTCAGTCCCACCTACGCTCAGGAAATCATGACGCCAAACCAAGGGTTTGGGCTCGAAGGAATTATTCAGCAACGCGCGGCGGATCTCGTCGGCATCCTTAACGGCGTCGATTACAGCGACTGGAACCCATGGACCGATTCCTTCATCAAGCACCACTACGGCAAAAATAGCTTGACCATCAAGGATGATTGTAAGAAAAGCCTTTGCGAAGCAGTCGGCCTGCCGCATCGCCCGGCAACCCCGCTTCTCGCGATGATATCTCGGCTCACCGTTCAAAAGGGCTTCGATCTGGTTGAAGCGGTATTCGACAATTTGATGGAACGCGATGTGCAATTCATCCTGCTCGGTAGCGGCGAGCCGCGCTTCGAAAATTTTTTTAACGCCGCCGCCGCGCGCTATGGCGATCGCGTCGCGATTCGCATCGGTTTCGATGAACGGCTGGCGCACCAGATCGAGGCTGGCGCCGATCTGTTCTTGATGCCATCGCGTTACGAACCCTGCGGCCTGAACCAAATGTATAGTCTGAAGTATGGCACTCCGCCGATTGTCCGCGCCGTCGGCGGGCTGAAGGACTCGGTGCAAGATTACGATCCCGCAAACAACAGCGGCACCGGCTTCGTTTTCACAAGCGATGATGCTGATGCCCTGCTCGGCGCCATCGATCGGGGCTTGTTGGCCTACAGGGATAAAGCCAATTGGACAGCTTTGCGCCGCCGCGCCATGGCGATGGACTTCTCCTGGGAGCGCTCGGCACAACACTATCGCGATATCTATAAAAGCCTTTTGTCGTAACAAACGTTGGAGCAAGAAAAATGATGTACGTTTTAGGTGTGGTCATGGCAGGAGGTCGCGGCGAGCGGTTGTATCCCCTGACCCAGCATCGGGCTAAGCCGGCAGTCCCCTTCGGCGGCCGTTATCGGATTATCGATTTCGTGCTGTCGAACTTTATCAACTCCGGCATTTTATCGGTCTATGTGGTCACTCAGTTCAAGGCGCAATCGCTCCTCGAACATCTCGACCGCGGCTGGCGCGCAACGGATTTCCTCGGCGATCATTTCATCACGCCGGTGCCGGCGCAGATGCGCTCGGGCGATGATTGGTACCAGGGCACCGCCGACTCGGTCTATCAGAACCTCTACCTGCTCGAGCGGCACAAACCGACTTTGGTCGCGGTCTTCGGCGCCGACCATATCTATCGCATGAATATTCGCCAGATGATCGAAGAGCATAGAAACAAGTCGGCCGAGGTCACGGTGGCGGCGATCCCGGTCAAACGCGCGGAGGCCTCGCAATTCGGCGTCATTGAAGTCGATGCCGATTGGCGCATCATCGGATTCGAGGAAAAACCCAAAGAACCCAAAGCGATTCCCGGAGAACCCGATCACGCGTTGGTGTCGATGGGCAACTATCTTTTCAACAATGACGTTCTCATCGCGGCGCTCGAAGCCGATGCGGCGAATCTTGCAAGCAATCATGATTTCGGTCGCGATCTGCTGCCGGGATTCGTCGATAACGGCCGGATGTTCGCTTATGATTTTCGCCAAAACCGCGTGCCCAACCCGTCCAAGGGCGAAGAGCCGAGCTACTGGCGCGACTTGGGCACCATCGAAGCCTATTACGATGCGAGTATGGATCTCTGTTCCATCGATCCATTGTTCAATTTATATAATCGCGCTTGGCCGCTGCGCACCGTCGGCTACGCCGATCCGCCGGCCAAATTCGTCTTCGATTGGGCCGACCGCAAAGGCATGGCGGTTAATTCGGTGGTCGCCGAGGGGACGATCATCAGCGGCAGCGATGTCCACAACTGCGTCATCGGGCGCAACGTCCGCATCCATAGCTACAGCCATATAGAGAACTCCGTCGTCATGGACTGGGTGGAAATCGGCCGGAACTGCCGAATACGCAATGCCATCATCGACAAAGCCAACGTGATTCCGTCCGGCACGGAAATCGGCTACGACCGGGAAAAGGACAGCGAGCGCTACTTCGTCTCAGCCAGCGGCATAGTCGTTCTCGGTCGCGGACCGCGCAAAACCACCTGGATCATGAACAACCCATAGTCGGCGCCACGCATCGGCAGGCGCCATCATCGTGGCGTGCCGCCACATGAGTCGAAACATGGAACGCTACATCTGCATACACGGTCACTTCTACCAACCGCCTCGGGAAAATCCCTGGCTCGAAACCATCGAGCTGCAAGACTCGGCATACCCCTACCACGACTGGAATGAACGCATTACCGCGGAATGCTACGCGCCCAACTCGGTGGCGCGCATCGTTGACGGAGACAATCGCATCGTCAAATTGATCAACAACTACGCCAGAATCAGTTTCAACTTCGGACCAACCTTGCTGTCATGGCTCGAAGTCAAAGCACCCGAAGCTTATGCGGCCATTCTCGCTGCTGACCGTGATAGTCAGCAGCGGTTCTCGGGCCATGGCTCGGCGCTCGCGCAAGTCTACAATCATGTGATCATGCCGCTCGCCAACAGCCGCGATCGAAAGACCCAGATCCGCTGGGGCATCGGCGATTTTACCAAACGTTTCCGGCGCGCGCCGGAAGGCATGTGGCTGGCGGAAACCGCCGTCGACATAGAAACTCTCGAGCTACTCGCCGATCAGGATGTCCGCTTTGTCATTCTGGCGCCCCACCAGGCCGCCCGTGTTCGCCCGATCGGCGAACGCCAGTGGCATATCATCAACAACGAAGCCATTGATCCGAGCCGCGCCTATCGCCAAGTGCTGCCTTCGGGCCGCG
>DASSGE010000129.1:0-7109 GCA_035693605.1 Binatia bacterium | reverse complement strand
ACCACGGCTTCCACAACGACACGACGCCTCGATACGACGAAGCCGCTGCCAAACTCGCCTGGCAGCGCAGCCTCGACCACTTCAATAAATATCTGAATAGCGCTGCTTGATTGGATCATCAGCGCGAGCAATACCGCTTAGGTGTGCTCGCGCTGATGATTACTGAACGTCAACGACGGTCCTGGATAACAGAGTGGCGATCAACGGCGGTCGGATATCAACTCTGCAAATTTTTCTTGAAGAACTCCAACGTCCGGCTCCACGAATCCTTCGCCGCCTCTGGACGGTAGCGATCCTCTCGCACGTCGCTAAAAAATGCGTGCGGTGCGTCGGGATAAATTTTATAATCGTAGGATTTGCCGTATTTTTTCATTTCCTCCGCAAGCCTTGGCACCTGTGAGGAGATGGCTTTATCGAGTTCGCCGTAATTCCCCAAGACCGGCGCGGAAATGTTTTTGACTGCGTCGAGATCCTTGGGAATCGCCCCGTAGAATATCACGGTCGCTGCCAGGTCCTTGTTCTGGGTCGTGAAGAGAAAAGTTTGACCACCGCCCCAACAAAATCCGACAACTCCAACTTTACTGGCCTGCACGAAACTTTGACTCTTGATATAGTTATGTGCCCCCATCAAGTCTTTCATCACATTGTCGCTATTCAGACTCGAAACCGCCTTCGCCACTGCTTCCCGATTCGGGAACGCGCCGGTACCGCCCTCTCGCGAAACGACGTCTGGCACGATCGCGACGTAACCCGCTTTAGCCAATCTCCGGCCGACATCGCGATTATGGTCGTCAAGAGCCCAGTTATCGGTGACCACAATCACTGCCGGTCGTCGGCCATCTCCCTTCGGACGGCTAACGTAGGCGTTAATTGAAGCACCATCGGTTGCGGCATATTTAACATCGGTCGAGATCAGCGC
This sequence comes from Binatia bacterium, assembly GCA_035693605.1. GTDB lineage: Bacteria > Desulfobacterota > Binatia > UBA9968 > UBA9968 > DP-20. The sequence continues at coordinate 6,190 of DASSGE010000129.1, read as the reverse complement.
CGGGTCGTTCGGATCCACCTGATTGGCGGCGTGGACCGCGGTCGGACTTAGGGAATCGAGCAACGACGAAGCCACAGCTACACTGCCGGTCCACAATACTGCCCGTTGCATAAACTCCCGCCGCGAAATCAATCCCTGCGAAAAATCCTTTATTAATATGGCGATCTTATCCATCACTAATTCCTCCGCATTTGGTTTATCCACTGAATGATGAATCTGGTGTTTCCGTGTCGCTGCAGTCGATTTCCTGTCGAACGTCGTTTAGATCGATTCGCTCATCAAGCGTGCGAGCAATTTACCACGTCATCTACAGCCCACAAAAGTGGTTATTTAAAATTTTGGGGTGATAGCAAAATGTGCTCTCAGACTTTCGTCTGAGGTTCGCTAGCGTTAACGCGTCCCGCCCATTATGAGTGTAACAATCAACCCGATCACCCAGGTCATAGATTCCTCCCTCGGCTGCGTAGCTGCGTCCTACTCCAGCCTGGAAGAAATGTCTATTTGCTGCTCGAATCGAGGCAGTAATCGTTCTTAAAAATGCGCTGGTTGCTTTGACTTCATTAGCGAAACTAAGCTATTCAAACGGCGACATTGCGAGCCGCAATTGGCGAAGCGAAAATCACATACTCAGGGAGTTTTTTTTAAGATGGACCGTCCGTGTTCCAAAATTGTCCTGACAGTTATAGTAATAACGCTCGCATGGCGCTGCTTAACCACTGTCGCGAACGCCCAAGACGACTGGCGCCGCATCGTCGAAGCCGCCAAGAAGGAAGGAAAAATCGTTGCCGGCGGACCGCCTACCGCGGTGTTGCGCAAACAGTTTAAAGAAACCTTCGAAAGCCGCTTCGGCATCGAGCTGGAACTGCTGTCGGCGCCGGGACCGCAGAACGCCCAGCGGGCGATCGCCGAGTTCAAGGCCGGGGTGAGACATTTCGACGTCCTGCATGGCGGCTCGGGGACATTGCAGCCGCTGCGCAATGGCAACATGCTCGCCCCGTTCATGGACAACGTGGTCCTCGCCGAGGTTCGCGATCCCAAGCAATGGTGGGGCGGCCATATGTGGGAAGACAACGTCAAGACCAACCGCTTCATCTACTCCTTCTCCGCCGACTACACCGTGCCGCCGTTCTACAATGCGGACTTGGTCAAGCCCAACGAGATCACGTCCTACGACGACCTGCTGCAGCCCAAATGGAAAGGTAAGATCGGCATGTTCGAACCCCGCGTCCCGAGCGCGGGTCAAGGCTTGTGGGGCTACTTGATGCGCGCTAAAGGCAAAGAATTCTTGCAGAAGCTGGCCGAGCAAAATCTCTATATCCATCGCGACGGCCAGCAGATCGCCGTCGGGCTCGCCAAAGGCAATCTCGCCATAGCGCTCGCCGTCGCTCAGCGCTTCGTCGATCCTTACATCAAAAACGGTTTGCCGATCAAAACTCTGAGCTCGATCAAAGAAGGCATGGGCGGAAGCAACGGCTTCGGCACGGTGGCGGTGATGGCCAATGCGCCGCACCCCAACGCGGCCAAGGTGTACATCAATTGGCTGCTCGGCAAGGAAGGGCAAGATCTCTACGGCCGCGCGCTCACCCAGGGCAGCCGGCGCCTCGACGTCGACACCAAATGGCTGACCCGCTACAACACGCCGGCGGCCAAGGACGTCACAACCCCCGAAGAATTCGAGAAGGTGCGATTTTACGGCGAAGACATCGTCATAAACTGGCGCGAGCCTGCGGGAGAGTTCGCGCGCAAGATTCTAAAATAAGCTATGAAGGCAGACGAATAAATGCTCCACAGAAAGTTAAAGCCATGAATTTTCACCACCAACGACACGAAGTTCACGAAAATTGCAGTCCTAAAACTCTAAGCCATCGTGATCGTCGTGCCTTTGGGGTGAGATCATCGTTCATCACTTTTTTCGCGCTGTTTTGTTTAATCTCCGCCAGTCATTCGCAAGAAAAAAAATCTCCCCCCATGACCATCGCCTATTCCGCGATCAGCGGCAGCTTCGCACCGCTTTGGTTTGCCCATGATCAAGGCTTATTCGCCAAGCAAGGCATCGACGCCAAGATCGCTTACATCCAGGGCAATCGGGTGATGCTCTCGGCGCTCACAGCCGGTGAGATTCAAGCGTATCAAGGCGGCGCCGAGGGCTTGATTCGGCTCGTTTCCGGTGGTGGTGACGGCATTTTCATCGCCACTCAATACAACACCGTCAACCACTACGTGCTCATTACCGACCCGAGCATTACTCGCATCGAAGATTTGCGCGGCAAGCGGCTCGCCCTCGACCCCACCAGCCCCACGTACGGCTACATGCTGAAAGTCTTGGAGAAAGTCGGTATTCGCAAAGACGAAGTGCAGTTCGTTCAATTCGGCACTGCCGGACAGCCCGAACGAGTCGCCGCCGTGCTACGCAAACAAGCATCGGCGACAATTTTGACAGCGCCTAATACCTACGCCGCGGAGAAACAAGGACTGCGCAGCTTCAGCGCGATCCGTGATCTGGGCATCCGCCAGTTGATCACGGTGAGCGGCATCACGAAACGATTTTTACGTGAGCGACGCGATAGCGCCGAGGCTTTCCTGCGCGGTTATGTCGAAGGCCTGCATGGCGTGCGCACGCAGAAAGAACCGACGATTAAGATCATTGCCAAGTACACGCGCCAGCGCGACCCCGAAGTTCTGAATAAATTCTACGACGAAATGGCCGCCGATTTGCCGCGCATTCCCTACGTCGACGAGGTCTCGGCGCGGGCGACGATCGACGCCATGCAGGCCCAAGGGCCGCCGCTGCCCAAAGTTGATGTCAAATCAATCTTCGACAACAGTTTCCTCAGGTCGTTTGAAACCAGCGGTGTGATCGACCGGCTAGCGCCCAAGTAATGGCGACTAGATCATCGGCTCTAAACCGAATCCTCGATCGAAAACGAGCACGATCTCGAGTCAAGGACAGGAAGGAGTTCCCCATGCGCTATGAACTCTACTATCAACCATCGATTCAAGGCCGCGGCGAATTTGTCCGGTTGGCGCTGGAAGACGCCGGCGCTGATTACGTCGACGTCGCTCGCGATCCCGAATTCGGCCGTCCGGGCATCATGAAGATTCTCGAAGATCCCAGCGTGGAACATCCGTCCTTCGCGCCGCCCTTTTTAAAAGCGGGGAAACTCATGATCGGCCAGACGGCCAACATACTGCAATATCTCGGGCCGCGTCTGAATCTTGTGCCCAGAGACCAGGTGAGCCGGATCTGGGTCCATCAATTGCAACTGACGGTGACAGATTGGCTCGCCGAGGTTGGCAATACCCACCATCCCATCGCCAACGTGCTCTATTACGAAGAGCAAAAAGACGAAGCCAAACGGCGTACGTCGTACTTTACCTCGCTGCGCATTCCGAAGTTCATGGGCTATTACGAAAAGATCTTGCAGAAAAACGGCAAAACCGCGCCCTATTTGCTCGGCAAAAACGTTTGCTACACCGACCTGTCGCTTTTTCAAATGGTTGAAGGGTTGCGCTACGCTTTTCCGCGCGCCATGGCCAAAGTAGAAACCAACTGCCCGCGCGTCGTCGAGGTCCGCGACCGAGTTGCAGCCCGGCCACGGCTAAAAAAATACTTGGCATCGCCGCGCCGCCTGCCGTTCAACCAGAACGGGATCTTTCGCCATTATCCCGAGCTGGACGAGTAGCGTATCGGGAACCTGAATTGAGTGTCATCTCGAACGAACGTGAGAGATCCTGGATTTTTTCCTGCGGTCGAAATGACAAATCAGCCGACATGCCCAACTTGCCTTCGCGACAAGACAGCTGAATCCATCAGTGATGTTGTTATTCGACGATATGCGCGCTTAACTACCTCTCATTGAGGAGGGCAGTTCATGGCCATTGAATTATATTGGGGCAGCGGCAGTCCGTTCGCGTGGCGCGTCATGTTGACGCTTGAAGTGAAAGGCTTGGCCTATGAGTCCAAACTCTTGGAGTTTTCCAAAGGCGATCACAAAACCGCCGCCTATCTGCAACTTAACCCGCGCGGCAAAGTGCCGACGCTCAAAGACGGCGGCTTCGTTGTCTACGAGTCGCTGGCGATCATGAGCTATCTCGACCGCAAATACCCGGCGCCGCCGCTGTTTGGTACTACTGCCGAGGAAACCGGTCTGATCTGGCAGATTATTTCGGAGTGCGAATCTTATTTCGCGAGCGCTGGCGACAAAGTGGTTCGGCCGCTGTTTTTCGCTAAAGGCTTGGACAATGTGGATGAAATACAGCAAGCGGCCCAAGCCATCCGCGCGGAGCTTAAGACTCTCGATGCCCGGCTATCGACTCGCAACTGGCTGGTCGGAGAAGCCATCAGCGCCGCCGACATTGCGATCTTTCCGATGATCCAACTCATTCTACGCGCAGCGAGCAAAGAGGCGGCAGTGCCATTCAACTTACAATGGCTGCCGCTGTCGAGCTATTATCCCAACCTCGCCGCGTGGGCGAAGCGCGTCGAAGCCCTACCAAATTATCAGCGCACCTACCCGCCCCACTGGCGCGCTTGAGTCGAATTAAGGATCGCACACCAAAAGGAGGACAGAACCATGGCGACAAAATTTACCGGCGGATGTATGTGCGGCAAAGTCCGTTACGAATGCACTGCAGACCCGATCTTTATGGGCAATTGCCACTGCCTCGACTGCCAAAAAGCCACCGGCACCGCCTATGAGGCCGCCATAGGCATCCCGGCGGCGACCCTTAAGGTCACCGGCAATGTAAAATATCACGACACCAAAGCAGACAGCGGCAACATCAACAGTCGCGGCTTTTGTCCCGAATGCGGCTCGCACCTATTGGGTAAAGCCAGCGCCATGCCTGATCTTGCGATGATCACTGCCGGCAGCCTTGACGATCCGAAGCAATATGAGCCGCAAATGGATATTTACACTTCGAGCGCGCAGCCCTGGGATCACATGAATCCCGCGCTGCCGAAGTTTCCCAAGATGCCGATGTAAATTCTTGCAATCTGAGTTATTAGGATGGGCGATGACCGACGGCGCGCAACGCTGCCAGTCCGTAAATACTTCGTCGAGGTTAACCATGCTAAGGCGCGGGCTCGTGCGGATCGTAGTTACCCTGTTCTTCCTCCACGGCGGCATAATCTATGCCGCCGAATCCACCGGCCTGCGCAAAATCCGTTCCGCCATTACCAGCATCTCCGGCAGCATGTCGCCGTCATGGGCGGCGCATGAATCGGGAATTTTCGCTAAACATGGCCTGCAGGTCGAAGTCGTCGCCATGCCCAGCGGCTTGCAGGGTATCACCACACTGGCCGCTCGCGAAGTCGATTTCGTGCACATCGCCGGCGGCACGACAGCGGGCGCAGCCATCGGCGGCCTTGACGTAAAAATTATCGCTACTCTAGTTGGCACGCTGGTGCTCAACCTGGTGGTGCGCCCCGAGATCGAAAAACCGGAACAGCTGCGCGGGAAAAGCATCGGCATCAGCCGTTACGGCACCTCGCTGCATACCGGCGCGCGCATCGCCCTGCGTCATTTCGGCATGGAAGGCGGAAAAGACGTTGCCATCGCCGAGATCGGCGCCGGCGAATGGATCGTGAGCGCAATCCAGGGCGGTCGCATCCACGGCGGCGTGTTCGGCTATCCGCAAACATCGCGTGCGCTCAAACTCGGCAATCGGCTGATGCTGCACTTGCCCACACTGAACATCCCCTATGCCGCCAACGGCATCTCCACCCGCGGTGATATCTTGCGCAACGATCCCGAGCTGGTCCGGCGCTACCTCTCGGCGGTCATCGAGGCAAGCGCGCTGATGAAAAAAGACCGCGCCTTTAGCTTCAAGATTCTCGGCAAATACCTGCGCACCAACGATGCCGACCTGTTGAACGAAACCTACGACGTGCAGATCGTAAAATATTTGTTGAAAGTCCCGCTGCCGACCGGCGAAAACGTCAAGTCGGTGGTCGAGGAGATCGCCGAGCGCAATCCCAGAGCCAAAGACCAGGATGCCAAGTCATTTTTCGACGACCGCTTCGTCCGGCAATTGGAAACCAGCGGTTTTATCGACAGCGTTTACCGCTGAATCAAATTTGAGGACTGAAAGATACTTGGCTTTATATCGAGCGGTTCATATTTCGTCGACGGCAAGTCGACCCTTGCTTTCGTCATTCCGGCGGAGGCCGGAATCCAGGATTTAATCG
>DASSGE010000128.1:0-4211 GCA_035693605.1 Binatia bacterium | reverse complement strand
GGCGAGGCGCTCACTGCCTATCAAGCCAATTTCGCCACTGTCGATGCCGCCGCCGATACGTTCACCGCGGATAATCACGCGTTAGCTTGGGTCAACGTGCGCACAAAGGCCAAGGTCTTGATCCTGAATGGCTCGAGCGGCTCGGGCAGATATTTGGACGAAATTGTCCGCCGCCGGGGCTTCGACGTGATTTCTCATGGCGCTGATGGAGCACCGGCACCCGCTGGCCATAAGGTGATAATTTTTAATAATGTCGCTCGCGAACGCTTTTCCGCCGGATATCTCGCCAGCGTCGAGCGTCATGTCGCCGACGGCGGTTCATTCCTCATGCTTGGTGGCGACGCGAGTTTTTCTCCGACCAGCTATCGCCAGACACCGATCGAACGGATTTTACCGGTGGAGCCGAAAGAACCGCCCAAACAGCCGGAAAAGAATCGGGCCGTCATTCTGGTCATAGACAAATCCGGCAGCATGCGCGACGAAAATCGGATTCTTTACGCCAAGGAAGCCGCCAAGTCCGTAGCGCGGCAGCTCAAAGATATCGATCTTTTAGGCGTCGTTGGCTTCGATGATTCACCATTCGTCGTGGTCTATTTGGAATCAATTGCCCGACTGCGGGGAGTCATCGACAGTCAAATCGACCGGCTCAGACCCGGCGGTCAGACTTACTTTCTGCCAGCACTGCAGGAGGCTAGGCGCCAGCTCGAACGCTCAAGCGCATCGCGCAAGCACGTGATATTGCTCAGCGATGGTGTTACCCGAGGTAGTCAAGGGGAGCTAGTTGACCTGATTGCCAGTATGAAGAATGACAGCAAAATCACCGTCTCTGCGATAGCGATCAGTAATGAAGCCGATGTCAGAATTATGAAGCGCGTGAGTCAATACGGTGGCGGCCTGTTCCACCACACGGTCGATCCGTCCACCTTACCGCAGATCGTACTTGAACAGCTACAAGACAAACCGCGCGACGAACCGCAAGATAATCGTCCGCTGATTCCGGTGCCGTCGGGCGGCTCGGAACTGCTGGCTGGCTTCGGCGTAAGAAACTATCCGGCCGTGCTCGGGTACATGGATACCGAAGTTAAAAGAGGAGCGCAGACCGATCTGGTCATTCCGCGCGATGACCGTCGCGCGCCATTGCTAGCGTCTTGGCGCTACGGCAAAGGCAAATCAGTGGCCTTCACCAGCGATCTTGAAGGACGCTGGACGCGCAACTGGATTCCATGGGGCGAATTACAAGGTTTTTGGAGCCGGATTTTAGAATGGCTCAGCCCGAGCGAGCAGAACTTAGTCCCAGTACACGAAGCCCGCGTCAGCTTCAGCGGCGGACAGTCGATTCTTGATTTGTCGGTGTACGAGGAAAGCAGTGCCAACAGTCAGTTCCGTTTTAGCCTCAGCGGCAAGAATGCCAAAACCGAGGGCACGCTCACCAAACTGGCGCCGGGCCATTTCCAAGCTGTCCTGCCGGCCAACGCCAGCGGCGACTACCGAATAGATTTGTTTGAAGAGCGCGCCGGTCAACGTATCCCCTTCCCTCCGGTCGCCTATACCATGGCCTACGATCGTCATACCGAAGTGCCGCGCCCGGAGTTCAACTACCGCCTGCTGTCGCGGTTAGCTGAAGCCAGCGGCGGTGAAATCAATCCGCCCGCACCGAATAGCCTTAGGCGCGAAACCATGTCAAAAACTTACCAGCCGGTTCGTCAGCCGCTCTTGATAGCGGCTTTGCTACTTTTGCTTGTCGAGATCACCCTACGCCGCCTCGTCTTCGCTGAGTCCGATTAGATAATTTATACGTGTAACATCGCGATTTCGCCCAGATAATTGGACATTATAAGAACAATTTTAGGGTTGACAGGCCAGTCCTGACAGACTATAAGTTGTAATCTTTGTTTACTATGGATTGCCAAATTATACCCGCTGACAAGCCCAAAGAATGGCCAACTGGTCACCAAGAGGTAGCGATTTTTCCGAAAATCTGGGCCGCAACGATTATACTGGCTGTATTGACCGGAGCCCCATTAGATAGTGAAGCTGCGAAGTTGCCAGCAACCCAAAAGCCGGCCGTTCGTAGTAAGCAGCCACCTTCGGTTGCCGTTCAGGCTAGCGCTCCGGCGACGCGACTGACGAAGGTTCAGGCCCATCGCGCTCTGCTTCGTCAGCCTAATCCGCAACCCATCGATTTTTCCGAAAAGCGCGAGCTGGTCAGCTATCGTGTTCGACCCGGCGAAACACTGACAAGTGTTTTAAACCGGCATAAAGTGTCCAGGGCCGAAAGCCTGCTGTGGGCACGAACTATGATACGCAATATTGGCAGCGAAGCCTTGCCGGTCGGGAAAGAGGCGCACCTATTCTTCAGCAAATCCTTTCTGCGCGGACGTGGCTCGGCTATGGGCCAGTTGAAAGCCGTGGAGATCGATCAAAACGACTCCGTTACTCTAACCTTGGAAAAAGGCGTTCGCGGCATCTTCGTGCAGCGTCGTGAAAAGCCTTACGATGTCGAGTTGAAGACTGTCAGTGCGGCGATTGAAAACTCACTTTTCGACGACGGTCGTAAAGCTGGCGTGCACCCGGCCTTGCTGTCGCAGCTTGCAGATCTCTTCACTTGGGACATCGATTTAGAAAAGGAAGTCCGAAAAGGCGATAACTTCAAGATCCTCTACGAACAACGCAGCCGGAAGGGCCAAGAAGCAAAAACCGGCCTGCGTATCCTGGCTGCCGAACTTAACAGTGCCGGACAAAGATATACGGCGGTCTATTTCGAGAGACAAAATGGTGTCGGCGGTTATTATAATCAGGAGGGCCGGAGCTTGGCGCGTTCGTTCCTCCGTTTCCCATTGGAATTTAGCGCGATCACGTCACCTTTCACTGAGTCGAGATTTCATCCCATTTTGCGTACCAATATGCCCCATATTGGTGTCGATTTTGCCGCACAGAGAGGAACGCCCGTGCGCTCGGTCGGCGATGGAATCATTGCCGAAGCCGGTTGGAACGGGAGCTACGGTAAAGCCATCGATATCAAGCATGACTCAACCTATTCCAGCCGTTATGCCCATTTGGACAGTTTTGCCGAAGGTATCCAACCGGGAGTAAGCATTACTAAGGGCCAAGTTATCGGATTTGTCGGCTCGACCGGCCGATCCACTGGCCCGCACCTGCATTTCGAACTTTACAAAGACCAACAGTACATCAATCCTTTAAGCATCGACTTCCCAGCTGAAGATCACCTCGAACCCGCCTTGCACCGGCTATTTGAAAACCAGATGCGCACCTATATGGCCGAGCTCAAGTCGACGCCTCAGTCCTGATCGCAGCCACGTTGCGCTTCCGGTTGAATCCCTGGCGTTTTCCAAACCTGGCGTTTTGTCGTTTTGCCGAATAGTATCGCGCTCACTGTGAGCGGTCTACGACGCAAATTGGCACTCTTCATCGTCACCGGTGCTGGGGTCGGTTACTCGCGCTATTTTCCCGGCACGATGGGGACTATCTTAGCTGTGCCCATCTCGTTGGGACTCAATCGCGTCGCCGAAACATCGCTGCTACTCGCCCTCGGCCTATTGGCAGGTGCCACGATCTGCGCCATAAAACTCTCGACCGAGGCTGCTCAGATTATCCAGCAAAAAGATCCACAAATCATAGTCGGCGATGAAATCGTCGGCTTCATGATTGCAAACTTTTTCACGCCCCTGCGCTGGGCACCGTTAATCGTTAGTTTCATACTATTTCGCATCTTCGATATTGCCAAAGTCTATCCAGCAAAGAAGTTAGAGAGTCTTCCCGGCGGTAGCGGCATCGTGCTCGATGACGTGCTGGCGGGAATTTATGCGTTTGCAATCGTGCAAACCTTGCTCTATTGGCAGTGGTTATGATCGAAACCGCGGTCATTGTCAGCACCGGCGAAGAATTGACTAGCGGCAAAGTCGTCGACACCAACTCTACCTTCATTGCCGACCGCTTGTTCGCGGTGGGCGTCCGTGTCGCCGCCGTTATTAAAGTTGGCGACGACCGGGAAAAGCTGCTCTGGGCATTTAGCCAAGCGCGAGAACTTGGCGATATCGTGGTCGGCACCGGTGGCTTGGGGCCAACGGCGGACGATTTGACCGCGGAAGTGGTCGCTGAGTTTCTCGGCAGCAAAACCAAGCTGGACGAGGGTGTGGCGGCGGCGCTCAAAGCGCGATTTGAAAAACGCGCGGTGGCCTTTACGGAAAATA
>DASSGE010000127.1:0-6567 GCA_035693605.1 Binatia bacterium | reverse complement strand
GATTCGGGATCGCAGAGCTTGGCGTATTCGATTTGCGCCAAGGGTTCGCGAGCGATCGCCGCGGTGACTGCATGGAGCAATGCTGCGGCTTTAGTCTCGCCGCGCCGCACCAACTTCTCCGCCATGCACAAGGCGCGCGATAAACAGACAGCGGCGCGCCGTTCGGCCGGAGTCAAATAGGCGTTGCGCGAACTCATCGCCAAACCGTCGGCTTCGCGCACGATCGGATGGCCGACGATCTCGATGTCCATGCTCAAATCGCGCACCAGGCGGCGCACCACTTGGAGCTGCTGGAAGTCTTTTTCGCCAAAAATCGCGACGTGCGGCCGGACGATGTTGAACAGCTTGGCGACCACTGTGGCGACCCCGCGGAAATGGCCGGGGCGCACCATGCCGCATAATGGCAAGCTCAAATCTTCCACTTCGATATGCGTTTGATAGCCGTGCGGATAAATTTCCGCCACAGTCGGATGAAACAATACATCGACCCCAAGATTTTCCAGCAGCGCTCGGTCGCGCTCGAGGTCGCGTGGGTATTTAGCGAAATCCTCGCTCGGTCCGAACTGCATCGGATTGATGAAAATCGAAACCACCACGCGCTCGCCCCTGGTCTTGGCGTCGCGGACGAGGCAAAGATGACCCTCGTGCAGCGAGCCCATGGTTGGCACAAAGACGATGCGGTGGGCCTGGCGCCGCTCGGTTTCGCTCCAGGCGCGCATGGCGACAATCTGTTCGATGATGTGCATAAGGATCTAGGAATCGGGTCGGAGTACTGGAGTGATGGAGTATTGGCGGACTACGGAATCCGAACTACCCATAATTCCCAAACTCCAATACTCCATCACTCCACTCTTACTTGAACGAATGCTCCTCGGCGGGAAACTTGCGCTCTTTGACCTCACCGACAAACTCTTTCACCGCGCCGAGCATAGTCTGCTTCATATCGGCGTAACGCTTGACGAACTTCGGCGTGAAATCGTCAAACAGGCCGAGCATATCGTGAATCACCAGCACCTGACCGTCGCATTGGACGCCGGCGCCGATACCGATGGTCGGGATGGTTAAGCGATCGGTGATTTCGCCGGCTAAATCCTGCGGGATGCCTTCCAATACAATGGCGAAGGCACCGGACTCCTGCACCGCTATGGCATCGCGCAGCAGCGCTTCGCGACGGTCTTTTTCCCGACCCTGTATTTTGTAACCGCCGAACTGGTGCACCGATTGCGGTGTCAGGCCGATATGGCCCATCACCGGCATGCCGGCAGTGACAATGGCGCGAATCGAGTCTTGCACCGCCACCCCGCCTTCGAGCTTGATCGCCTCGGCGCCGGATTCCTTAAAAAACCGCCCGGCGTTGCGTAGCGCTTGGTCCGCGCCGATTTGATAAGACATAAACGGCATGTCGCCGATGACTAACGCGCGTTTGCATCCGCGCGCGACCAAACGGGTATGGTAAATCATCTCGTCCATGGTAACGGCGAGGGTATTGGCGCCGCCCTGGACAACACAGCCGAGCGAGTCGCCGACCAGCAGCATCTCGACGCCGGCGGCGTCGAGAATGCGCGCGAACGAATAGTCGTAGGCGGTCAAACAGGTGATCCGCTCGCCGCGCTGCTTCATCTTCAAAACATGTGGTACGGTGATCTTGTCGCCCATGATCTACCCTCCAAAAACAAAAGGCCCTCCAGACAGAGCCGGAAGGCCAATTTCCAAGGGAGAGCCGCCGACTCTCCCCAACCAGCGCCTTTTGGCATCCGTCTCGGTCCAGTTACCTGGATCCAAGCGGTATATAATGTTGCGTCCCCGAGCCCATGGCATTGATTTCCTTGATCAAGTCAGCCAGGTCCTTGCTGCTTGAGACGAAATCGATTTCCGAAGTATTCACCACCAGCAGCGGCGTCTCGTCGTAGTGGAAAAAAAACTGGTTGTACGCCTGGGCAACTTCGGTCAGGTACTCGAAAGTAACGCTCTTTTCGTATTTTTTATCCCTCTTTTTGACGCGCTTGTAAAGCACCTCTGGCCGCGCCTGAAGGTAGACGACTAAATCCGGCTTGGGCACACGGGTATTCAAGAGTGCATAGATTTGTTGGTAAAGATTCAGCTCCTCGGCGCTTAGCGTCAACGAAGCGAAGATCTGGTCCTTGGCAAACAGGTAATCCGAAACCGTTCCCTCGCTAAACAAATCTTGCTGTGCCAACTCCATCTGCTGCTGATAACGGCTGAGCAGAAAAAACGTCTGATTTTGGAACGCGTACGTCTCGCGTGACTGATAGAATTTGGCCAAAAACGGGTTATCTTCAACCCGTTCGAAGATCCGGCGCGATTGGAACTCATCGGCGAGAATTTTCGCTAAACTAGTCTTCCCCACTCCGATCGGACCTTCGACTACGATGTACTTCGCCTTGGCCATGGGATTCCCGAATTTACACGTTGGCCGGAAGGTTGTCTAGGTTATATTATGCCCGACAATCATGGATACACTGCGGCAAAAGATCGGCCAGTTGATTCTTATCGGCTGCCAAGGCGAGACTCTCGGTAATGACGAACGGTTGCTGATCGAAGAATACCAGTTCAGCGGCCTGATCCTGTTCAAGAAGAACTGCACGGCGGCGGCGCAGATGGGCTCCTTGTGCAGGTCCATCTGGCAGTTGTTCGATGCCGTGCCGCCCTTCATCGCCATCGATCAAGAAGGCGGGCGAGTGCAGCGCTTGTCTGCGCCGTTCAGTCAGTTTCCCGCCGCCGCAGACATCGGCTCACGTAACGATCTTGACCTCGCCTACCGCCTTGGCCATGCCACCGCGGCTGAACTGAGTCTTACGGGGATCAATCTCGACTTTGCGCCGGTGCTCGACGTTTGCTCGAACCCAAATAGTCCAATCATCGGCGACCGCGCCTTTGGCGCCGAACCTCAGCGTGTGATCGAGGTCGCCACCGCCTGGACCAGGGGTCTACGCGATGGCGGTGTCATCCCCTGCGCCAAACACTTCCCGGGCCACGGCGATACCGATAAAGACTCGCACTTAGAATTGCCGCTGGTACGCAAGTCGCTGGACGAGCTCCAAAGAATCGAGCTGCCGCCGTTCGCCCACGCCTGCCGCAATCGCATCGAAGCCTTGATGACTGCCCATGTCGCCTATCCCGCGCTCGATCCGACTCTGCCGGCGACGCTGTCGGAAACAATCGTCACCGGCCTGTTACGCCATCAGTTAGGTTACGACGGGGTGGTGTTCAGCGACGACCTGGGCATGCGAGCGATCAGCGATCGCTATGAGGCTGAGCAGGCCAGCACCCTCGCTGTCCGCGCCGGTGTCGATGTCCTGCTGTTTTGCCATGTTATAGACAAGGCCATCGCAGCGTTTGAATTTCTCTGCGCTGAAGCCGAGCGCGACCCGGCAGTGCGGGCAAATATTGAAACCAGTTACCGGCGGGTGACCGAACTCAAGCGGCGATATTTGCACTGCTTCACCGGCGTGGCGGAGAATCAGATCGCCAATCGGTTGGAGCAGTTAAACCACCGAAAGTTGCTCGATGGCTTCGTGTGATTGCGTCAAGTTTCAAACAAAGCAAATTGTAACAGTGAAGAAAACCTACGGCCGTTTATAAGCGGTGAACTCGATCAATTTCTTGATGTCGCGGTGCAACTCGCCTTGCCATTTTTCCAAGATAACGTCCGCCGGACACTTGCCTTGGGACAATAGCTTCTTCAGCGGCTCGAGATAAATCGATTCATCCTCGCCCAAGTCGTTGACGACGTTTTGCCGGCGCAATCCTTCCGCGGCAATTTCTAAAAAATCTTTGGCGAGATCGAGCAGCGTATAGCGGCGGAAGCGCGTCGCCAAGGCGTTGGCATGAGAATCGAGATAGACTTCGTTGCGCTCGTCCCAGCTCCACCCCTTGACCAGATCCCACGCCGCGTGCAGGCAATCGTTGTCGTAAAATGCCCCTTTGATCAAAGCCGACAGCGCCGGCATTAATTCGGGCGGCTGGCTGTCGACCGAACGCACCTCGATATAACGCTTGATGCGGGTCTCAGGGAACAGCGTGGTCAGATGATCGGCCCAATCCTCGACGGTGGCGCGCTCGCCGTTGTAACCGTATTTCAAATATTCGCGAAAGGTCACACCGGTCATGTTGATGTAGTCGTGATGGCGAATGATGAAATACATCGGCACATCGAGAGCATATTCGACATAGTGCGCAAACGAAGCGTCGGGCGCGAAGGCGAATTTCAGCAGGCCTTGGCGGCTTTTGTCGGTGTCGGTCCATATATGCTCGCGGTAACTGCGATAACCATTGAGCTGGCCGTCGCAGATCGGCGAGTTGGCGAACATCGCGATGAGCACCGGCGCCAACCCCATGCCGGTGCGGAACTTCATCATCGCGTCCTTCTCGTCGAGAAAGTCGATGTTGGCCTGCACCGTGGCGGTCTGCTTCATCATGCGCTGGCCGAGGGTACCGACCGTCGGCATATACGGCCCCATGATGCGATAACGCTGCTTAGGCACCCACTCGATCTGATCGAGCCGGCTCACCGGCTGCATGCCGAGACCGAGAAAAACGATGCCGAGGGGTTCGCACACTTCTAACAGTTCACGGATATGTTGGTTGAACTCGGCGTAGGTGCAATGAATGCTCTCGCAAGGCTCGCCGCTTAGCTCGATCTGACCGCCGGGCTCGAGCGTGATCTGCGTGCTATCACGGCTAAGCGCGATGATGTTGCCGTCCTGCTCCTCCGGCTCCCAGCCGTAGCGCTCGATCATTTCGCGCAGGATGCGATCGACGCCGCGCGGGCCGAAGTAGGGAATCGCCTGACCGGTGTTTCGGTCGATGCCGACCTTCTCGTATTCGGTGCCGACGCGCCAGCGGTCGCGCGGTTTGCCGGCGGTTTGAAAGTAAGCTTCGAGTTCTTCGTGTTTTTCAATGACTGACATGACTCGGTATGGTCTTCCGGTACGGAGGATTTATCACTCCACGTTCGGTAATGATAGCCGTAATCAGTTCGTGGGCGGTCACGTCAAAGGCTGGATTGAAGACCTTCATGCCATGGGGCGCCAGCGCTTTGCCGAAAATATACGACACCTCTTTGCCATCGCGCTGTTCGATCGGAATATCCTTCCCGGAAGGACAATCGATGTCAATCGACGAGGTCGGCCCGGCAACGTAAAACGGAATGCCGTGGCGCTTGGCCAAGACGGCGACCGTGTAGGTGCCGATCTTGTTGGCGACATCGCCGTTAGCGGCAACCCGGTCGCAGCCCACCACCACCGCATCGACGCGCCCCTGCTGCATCAAGTACCCGACCATGTTATCGGTGACCAGCGTCGCCGGAATCTTTTCTTTTTTAAGTTCCCACGCGGTCAGGCGAGCGCCCTGGAGAAACGGCCGGGTCTCGTTAACGTAAACTTCAAATTGCTTGCCCGACTCTTTGAGCGCGCGAATCACACCGAGGGCCGTGCCGTATCCAGCGGTCGCCAGAGCGCCGGCGTTGCAGTGGGTCATGATCTGCCTGGCGTCGCGCAACAGCGGCGCGCCGAATTTGCCGATCAATTTATTGGCAGCTATATCTTCGTTAAATATTTGCAGTGCCGCCTGCTTCAGCGCGCGTCGGACCGCTGCTGCGCCCTTGTCGCGCTCGGCGCCGAACACCGCGCGCATGCGCTGGAGCGCCCAGAATAGATTCACCGCCGTCGGCCGGGTCTTGCCCAGTAAGGCAACGATCCGTTCGAATTCCCGGTCGAAGTTTTTATCCGGCGTATGGAGCACACCGAGCGCCACACCCATGGCGGCGGCCACGCCGATGGCCGGCGCGCCGCGGATCACCATATGGCGAATCGCGTCGGCGACCTCGACATAGTTCCGGTAACTCCGATAAATCTCGCGATGCGGCAATAGCCGCTGATCGAGCATGATGACTCGATCGTTCTTCCATTCAATAGTTTTTACCGGCACACTTGGTTCCTAATTCAAAACAGACCGAGTATATATATTAGCCGACCGAAGGAAGCGTCAAGAGCAGCTCGTGGATTTCTATCATCTCATCGGATACGGCAGCGGACTCCTTTTCATAAAGACCGACATGGAGCCGACAACACTCTGGCCGACCGTCGCGCTCGTTCATATCCTCGACGCGATTCTTTGCGGCGTCGTCGCCAATCACAGCGGTAGAAATAAATTGATCTGGACCGTCAGCGGGCTGATCTGCGGCATCTGGGCGCTCGGCGCGTTGTTTTTACTGCCGGCGAAAAAATCCAACGGGATTTGAAATCGATTCCAAGGCCTGGTTGTCCGTGCGTTCGATTACGCTCAATTGCTGCATGGCACCCTGCTAAAAACTTCGTGTCAGCCGTATTTCGAAAACAGACGTGCCGGTACGTCCCGGCGACCAATCGGCGAAGGTTCCGTCCTACCGGCGAAAGCGGATATCTATCCCTGCCTCTTGGATGCTGGTCAGCCGAAAATGACGAGTCAAGAAACAACCGTGTGCCGGGCAACCGGCAATTGCGTAATCTGTCGACGAGCGTAAGCGCATGATCACTTCGCGATGAACCTATCCTCACAGTTCACCCG
>DASSGE010000126.1:0-3290 GCA_035693605.1 Binatia bacterium | reverse complement strand
CATAGAGGTTATCAACATGATATTCACAAACATTGTCGACATTAAGGATTGGTTCTTGTCTTTGCGCGTCCGGCAAAAACTCTCATGGAGGCGGCAAATCGGCAATCGACACGTTTGCGCTTCCCGCGTAAGCTGCTGCTTGTCATCTGGATTTGCAATCGCTTGCGGTGTCTTGGGTCGACAAGCTGCTGTGGCTTGAAATAAAATCAGAGGTTTCAAAGGCGCCGGCTGCCGCGTTGGCGTGTTGTGCGCCTGTTCTAAAGAGCGATCGGTGAGTAAATTATTGCGGTGGGGGACTATACTTACGTTTCGATATGTGCGCAGATTACTTGAATCTACGCCGCACTTATGTAATAAAAATCGACTAACACAAGTGAATCGAGGGACGTGTGACGGGAAAGGAGGTGAACAAAGATATGCGGAACAAATTTGTTTCATTGTCGGCCATTGCGCTGTTTGCTCTTACTTTGACGGTTGTGGGTTGCGGCAAGAAAGAGGAACCAGCTCCGCCTCCGCCGCCGCCGGCTCCTGCTCCGGCAGCGCCTGCGGAACCAGCGGCTCCACCCGCTGAACCAGCGAAGGACGCTCCGGCAGCCGGCATGGAGAAGCCAGCAGAAAAGAAGGAAGAGGCCAAAACCAAGTAATTGATTTGGTCTTAGCTTAGACAACCAAAAGAGGGGAAGGGGATAACCTTTCCCCTTTTTTGTAATTTCGACGTTGTTCTGACGAGTGACGACCATTGCTAACATGACTCTGACGGAGCACCTCGAGGAGCTCCGTTGGTGTTTGCTTAGGTCGGTGATTGCAGTTTTGGTCGGTTCGACGGTTTGTTATTTCTTTTCCAACGCGATCTTTGCCTTCATGGTTGCGCCGCTACGGCAGACTCTGCAGCCTGGGCAAGGCTTGATTGGAACCAGCGTTACCGAAGCCTTTTTCAGCGAGATCAAGGTTGCTATTGCGGCGGGGGTGTTTTTTACCTGTCCGTTTATTTTTTATCAAATCTGGCGGTTTATAGCGCCAGGTTTGTCCGGCAGCGAAAAAAAGCTTGTCCTGCCGTTCGTGTCGTGCGCGACACTGTTTTTTCTTGGCGGGGCGTACTTTTGCTATCGCATCGTTCTCCCTGTGGCTTTTAAATATTTTGTCGAGCAATACAACACAATGGGAGTATTGCCCGCTATCAGGATCGGCGAGTATTTTACTTTTTTCTTCAGGATGATATTGGCCTTCGGGATTACCTTCGAACTCCCGGTCTTTACGTTTTTTTTGGTGCGGCTGGGATTTTGGAATTACCGGTTGATGATCAGCTCGTTTCGCTATGCGCTGATCGGTATTTTCGTGTTGGCGGCGATGCTGACGCCGACCCCGGATATAATCAACCAGAGTCTCTTGGCGCTGCCGATGTTGGTGCTATACGTCGCGAGTATCGGCGTCGCTTATATTTGGCGCAAAACGGATTGAGATAGTTTGTTTCCAGGGATGAGGAGGAGTCATGATCGCGTTTGTTATCGTCATTAGTTGTCTGTCGCTCGGCTTCGCGGTGTATTTAGCGCGTCAAGTCATTGCCAAGGACACCGGCACGCCTAAGATGCGGGAAATTTCCGATGCTATTAAAGAAGGTGCCGAGGCCTTCATGTCCCGGCAGAACCGCACGATCATCAGCTTGTCGGCCGTCTTGGCTGCGCTGATCTTTGTGCTTTACGGGTTCGTGCGCGCGCCGAGCAAGGCCGATCCGGTGCCGCCCGTGGAGCTGGCCTTTTGGACGACGCTGGCGTTCGTTCTTGGCGCTGCTTGTTCGGTGGTTGCGGGCTATGTCGGCATGTGGGTTTCGATTCGCGCCAATATTCGCACCGCCTCCGCGGTGCGCAGCAGCTTGAACGAGGGCTTGAAGATCGCCATGCGCGGCGGTGCGGTGTCCGGTTTGTTCGTCGTCGCCATGAGCTTGCTCGGTGTCGGCGGACTTTACGCGCTGCTCGAAGCTCTCGGTCATGATCCGCAAAAAATTCCGTTCACCATCGTCGGCTATGGCTTCGGCGCGTCGTTCGTCGCTCTGTTCGCCCAGTTGGGCGGTGGTATCTATACCAAAGCGGCCGATGTCGGCGCCGACTTGGTCGGCAAAGTCGAAGCGGGAATTCCCGAAGACGATCCGCGCAATCCAGCGGTTATCGCGGACCTCGTCGGCGACAATGTCGGGGACTGTGCCGGCCGCGGCGCCGACCTGTTCGAGTCCACCGCGGCGGAAAATATCGGCGCGATGATCCTCGGGGTCGGCTTGTATCCTTACTTCGGATTAAAAGGCATTCTCTTTCCGCTGGTTGCGCGCGCTTTCGGCTTGCTCGCATCGATTGTCGGCATCATGATTGTCAAATGTCGGGAAGACGAAGATCCCATGGCGGCGCTCAACCGCGGCTACTATGTCACCAGCGCACTAGCGTTGTTGGGTTTTTTCTTTTCGGCCAAATGGCTGCTCGCCGTCGATACGACCAGATATCCCGAAGCGGAGTCGGCGTGGTTTTACTTTTTTCTCTGTGGCGTTGTCGGCATCGTGATGGCTCAGGCCTTCGTTTACATCACTCAGTACTACACTGAGTACAAATACCGGCCGGTACGCGAAATCGCCGAAGCCTCCAAGACCGGTCCGGCGACCAATATTATCGCCGGTATTGCGGTGGGCCTGGAGTGCACGGCGATTCCCATCCTGGTGATTTCTGTGGCGATTATCACTTCCTACTATCTTGGACTGAACAGCGGTGTTAAACACGCCGGCCTGTTCGGCACGGCGGTGGCGACCATGGGCATGTTGGGCACTGCGGCGTATATCTTGGCCATGGATACCTTCGGTCCGATCACCGACAACGCCGGCGGTATCGTCGAGATGAGCGGCCAGCCGGAAGAGGTACGCCATAAGACCGACCGTCTCGATGCGGTGGGTAACACGACCAAGGCGTTGACCAAAGGTTATGCTATCGGTTCGGCGGCGCTAGCGGCATTCTTGCTGTTCTCGGCCTATCTCGATGAAGTGGCCCATTACGGTCATCCGTTGGAGGTCGTTAACATCGCCAAGCCGGAAGTTTTTGTCGGCGGTTTACTCGGCGCGATGTTGGTTTTCTTGTTCTCGTCATTTGCTATTAAGGCCGTCGGTAAAGCGGCCTACTACGTCATCAACGAGGTGCGCCGCCAGTTCCGAGAAAACCCGGGCATCCTTTTAGGCACGGTGAAACCGGACTACCGGCAATGCGTCGATATCGTCACCGTCGGCGCCCTAAAGCAGATGATCGTTCCCGGTCTGCTCG
>DASSGE010000125.1:0-2689 GCA_035693605.1 Binatia bacterium | reverse complement strand
GTTCAACGTTCAAAAGTTCAAAGCTTCAAGGTTGATTCTCGGATTCTCACCACCAAGGCACGAAGTTCGGAAGACTGATTTATAATCTTTTCTAACCTTCGTGTTCTTAGTGCCTTCGTGGTGAAACCCATCATTTCATTTTGGCAGTCTCTTGCGCATCTCCGCCATGAAGCCGCTGGCTTCCAGATTTTGTGCCGGGCCGGTGTTGATCACTTGCTCCAAGTCGACGTCCGCGACTTTGGGATTCACTTTGGCAACCAGGCGCTTGACGACGCGCCAGGATTCCAGATTCGGTGCGACATCGAGGTCGGGCATTTGCAAGCGCGAGACGCGATAGGAGGCCTCGACGTCTTCGTCCTTGCTCAAGCGCAAATGTTTTTTGAGCACCTCGCTGACGTCGCGCTTGTTGGCGGGCTCGAGAATGTATGCCAGGGAATCGACGACGCCTTTGGTCAAGGCGATCATGGTTTCTGATGACACGGCGGTTGAGTCTTTCTGGGCGCACATGACCGTCGCTTGATAAGTAACGTTCAACTTGCCGGCGTCGGCCAACGCTTTGGCTCCGGCGCGCTTGGCCACATCGGCGTAGCTGTAGGGCACGACCATGGCGTCGACGTTGCCGGTGATCAGCGCTTGTGTGACCGTGCCAGTGTCGCCGATAACGCGCATGTTGAGTTTATATTTGTCCGGATCGATGCCCAGGGCGTCGAGTACGACCATGGTCGAGATCCAGAAGCCGCCGCCGATACTCTGCACGCCAAAGCTTTTGCCGCGCAAGTCGTCGATCGACTCGATGCCTTTCCTGACGATTATTTCGCGCGGCACGCGGTTATTGCCGACGGCAAAGCAGCCGAGTTTAAGACCGCTCGCAGTCGTACTGAGTGCGCTGCTCGGGGCTGCCCAGACGAGCGGCGTGCCGCCCGAAGCGAGGGTCGCCATCATGATCGGGCCGCTGCGGGTTTGCAGCGCGCGCAGATCGACGCCGTATTTGCGGAACAATCCTTTTTCTGCCCCAACCCAGATTGGGACCATGGTTTCGTTGTGGCCGCCGTACGCCGTCAGCATCGGCGACGGTGCCGCAGCATAAACGGGCGTTGCCAAAACTGCCACGACGATGCTTTTGAGAAGCTCGTTTAATCGTCTCCGGAGAAACATAGGTCGCCTCCGTAATTGCTGTTGCTGCTACTATCACAGGCGCTTCACTTTGCACAAACCATCGGCGGTAAATTCGCGATTGGGTCGTCGTTCGTTTCCGTAGTGTCAGCAGCGATTCGATTGGATTTCTCGCTTCGCTGGAAATGAAAGAGTTAGAACGCCGACATCCCGAACGAAAAGATCTTGCCGAAAAGAACCGCTATCGCGCCATTGACAAGCTTTGCCGCAGCGGCATAAATTCGCTCGCGGTAGTCAACGACGGAGGTTCTATGACGACGTTTCCCAGTCGGGTTTTATTTCTCGCCTTATGGGTTTCGTTTGGCCACTCGGTCAGCGAAGCCCAAGATTCGATTCCTTTTGTTCCGTCGCCAATGCATGTGGTGCACAGGATGATCGAACTCGCGCAGATCAAACAGGGCGATATCCTCTATGATATGGGCAGCGGCGATGGCCGCATTGTAATCGAAGCGGCGAAGAAATACGGCATTCGCGGTGTCGGCATCGATCTCAATCCCGAGTTGGTTGCCAAAGCGAAGGAAAGCGCCATCAACGAAGGCGTGAGCCATCTGGTTGAGTTCCGCGCCCAGGATGGACTCACCGTCGATCTTTCCGAAGCGACGGTCGTGACGCTTTACATGTTCAAATGTTTCAACAACGCGTTGCGGCCGAAATTGCAGAAGCTCAAACCGGGTTCGCGCGTCATTGCCCATGATTTCGACATTGATGACTGGAAACCGACACGCGTCGAGCATATCGGTCCGCCGACCGATGGCACGTCGGACTACGCCGAATCGCGCACGCTGTATGTTTGGGTAGTCGGCGAGATGCCGGCGATGCCGTGAGCGGAGTTGAAGACCCAGAACACATCCCCACTTTCATCGTTTCCGGCAAACGATGCAGGAAGGAGGAAGGGGGATTGGCCGCAAAGAACGCAAGAAATAATCGCGAGGGGCGGGCTTGAAACCCACGCCCTCTTTGCTTGAATCGTCGAGAAAAGGGAGGGACTAAAAATGGCGACCGCATACAATCCTTCGAACTCTTTCGAGATCAAAAGTTGGGATGTCGAGTATCGCAAGGCGGCGCGGCGGACTTTGATGGCGCGGATCTATCAGCCGCAGGGGGCCGGGCCTTTTCCTGTGTTGCTCGACCTCCATGGCGGGGCTTGGAATAACAAAGACCGGACGGCCAACTCAACGATGGATGAAAGTGTGGCGCGGAGCGGGATTCTTGTTGTCGCCATCGATTTAACGCGCGCGCCCGAGGCGCCATATCCAGCTTCGGTGCAGGACGCCAATTACGGCGTGCGCTGGCTAAAATATAAAGCGCAGGAGTGGAATGGCGATGCCGCGACGCTCGGTGTCCTGGGTAGTTCGAGCGGCGGCCATGAGGTGGAGCTGTTGGCGATGCGGCCGCACGACCCGCGCTACAGCGCGATTAAACTTTCCGAAGCACCGCATTTGGATGCCACAATTAATTACGTCGCGACGCGCTCGCCGGTGAGCGATCCTTATGCGCGGTTTTTGAACGCCGAGTC
>DASSGE010000124.1:0-2400 GCA_035693605.1 Binatia bacterium | reverse complement strand
AGGTGAGCGAGTCGGCGGAGCAGGGACGCGGCGGCAGCAGCACTATGCCGCAGAAATCCAATCCGATCACCAGTGAGATCATTGTCGCCGCGGCGCGCCTCAACGCAGCCCTTCTTGCCGCGCTACAAAACGCCCAGATCCAGGAGCATGAGCGCGCCACCCATGGCTGGCAAGTGGAATGGCTGACGCTGCCGCAGATGATTCAATTGACCGGTGGGGCGTTGAATCATGCGCTCCACCTGGCCGAGAATATGCAGGTGGATGCCGGCGCCATGCGGGCCAATATCGCCGATGGCAATGATGTGATTCTCGCCGAGGCCGCCGTATTCGCATTGTCGGCTGCTGCACTGTCGAGGGCGCAGGCTGAATCATTGGTGAAACGGGCTTGCGTCGTGGCGGTGGCCGAGAACAAACCTCTGATTCAGGTCGTTCAAGCGTTGGCCGGTGAAACGGTCAAATCCGATGTTGTCGACTGGCACGCGTTGGCCGATCCCGCCAACTATCTCGGTGAATCGAATAAGATCATCGATCGGGTGCTGCAACAGGCAAAGAGAATTTGTGAACCATGAACCATTCATCTCCCGCTACCTTGACTGAATTATTGGCCGGCCGGGTGTCGCGCCATCCCGACAAGCTCGCGCTGATATTTAAAGACCTCCATTGGAGCTATGCCGAGTTCCAACGTGAAGTCGAGCGAGTCGCCAACGGCCTGATCCGAATTGGCGTTCAAAAAGGCGACCGCATCGCGTTCTTTCTTCCCAACTGCGGTGAGTTTCTGTTCTCTGTCTTCGCGGTCACCCGGATCGGTGCGGTCTTCGTCCCGCTCAACCCGCAGTACATCGCCGAGGAAGCCGAATATGTGTTGCAACATTCCGAGGCGTCCATCGTGCTTACGTCGCCCGAACTGTTGCCATTGATCGAGTCGGTGCGCGGCAACCTCGCCAACCTCAAGCAGGTAATCGTCACCGGCATGAGCGATTTAGCTGGCGCGCAGTCGTGGAGTTCGTTCCTAGGCGGCGTTTCGGACGAAGCGCCGAAGATTGACATCGATCCCGAAGCGCTGGCGTCAATCACCTACACCTCCGGTACCACCGACCGGCCCAAGGGGGTGATGCTGTCGCAATACGCTTACGCGTTTGCGCCGCGCATGCGCGCGCAAGGCTTGGGCTGGAATGAAAACGATCGCGTGCTCTGCGTGCTGCCGCTGTTCCATGTCAATGCGCTGTGTCACACCTGCATCGCCATGCTGTCGGTGGGAGGAAGCATCGTGTTAACCGAAAAATTCAGCGCGTCGCGCTTTTGGGACGAGGTGCGTGAGCATGGGATCACCACGTCGAGCTTGATGCGGACGATTCCACAGATTTTGCTCAGCCTGCCGGAGAAACCGGATGATGCCGACAATCCGCTGCGTCTGATCGTGACCTTGTTGTCGCCGGAGATGCATTTGCGGTTCGAAGAACGATTCAAAGTCATTGGTGTGCCATCATACAGTTTGACCGAAGATATTCTGAGCGTGATCGGGCCGCGAAACATGCCAAAGGAAAAACTCGGCAGCTGCGGTGTCGTGCTGGCGCCGGAAGTTCACCGCGTGGCGATTCACGATGAGGACGGCAACCCACTGCCAACGGGCAATGCAGGGGAGATCGTCAAGCAGAGTCCGACGGTGATGCAGGGCTACTATAAGAACGCCGAAGCTACGGCAAAGGCATTGAAGGGCGGCTGGCTCTACACCGGCGATCTCGGTTATCTCGACGCCGACGGTTACCTTTACTTCGTCGACCGGGTGAAAGACATGGTGCGGCGCGGCGATGAAAACATTTCATCGGAAGAAGTGGAACGCGTTCTTAATTCACACCCGCAGGTCGCCGAGTCGGCGGTGATCGCCGTGCCGGATCAGATTCGCGGCGAAGAAGTGAAGGCTTATATCGTGCTCAAGTCGGACGCGACACGGCAAAGCGTGCCGCCCGAAGAGATTTGGAACTTTTGCAAACCGCATTTGGCGGCCTTCAAAGTGCCGCGTTTTATCGAATACCGCGACGAGTTGCCCAAGACGCCGAGCTCGAAGGTGCAGAAAAACATTCTGCGCGATGAAAGTAGGCAGGGCGGCGGGCGGGTATTCGATCGCCTCGCCAAGTAGTTTCAATGCCAGCCTGAGCCGGACAATTCTCCACTGAACGCCTGTCCTCGCTCGCTTGCGCTGCAGCGTTTGCGTGTGTTGCGCTAGCTCGCCCAAAATTCACCTCATTGCCGTTAACATTTTTTTTATCTTTCTCT
Source organism: Binatia bacterium (assembly GCA_035693605.1). GTDB lineage: Bacteria > Desulfobacterota > Binatia > UBA9968 > UBA9968 > DP-20. The sequence goes on along the minus strand of DASSGE010000124.1, from coordinate 126 downwards.
CGCTCGATTTAATTACCCTTCTCCAGCCGGGATGATTAATTTCACTCGTGGAAGTGGCCCATGCGGCGCACCCGATGGCCCGAGTCGTTCGCGAACATGCGACGTCTCTCTAAGCCAGCAGCGATC
>DASSGE010000123.1:0-2340 GCA_035693605.1 Binatia bacterium | reverse complement strand
GAGCATTTCGATGGTTTTGGCCCGGGTCGCCTGTTTATCCAGACCCTGGTGCAGTTTGATCGCTTCACCGATCTGATTGCCGACGGTGAAAACCGGATTGAGCGAAGTCATCGGCTCCTGGAAGATCATCGAGATCTCGTTGCCGCGGATCTTGCGCATCTCTTCAGTGCCGAGTCTGAGCAGATCTTTGCCGCGGTAAATAATCTCGCCGCCGACAATTTTCCCGGGCGGCGACGGGATCAGCCGCATGATCGATAGCGAAGTAACACTCTTGCCGCAACCGTATTCGCCGACCAGACCGAGAGTCTTCCCCTCGTCGATCTCAAAACTGACGCCATCGATGGCGCGCACTTGGCCTTCCGGTGTGAAAAATGAAGTCTCAAGGTTTTTGACTTGGAGTAGATCCGCCATGGTGATAAAGTTGTGCTACCTCAACTTGTACGGCCTCCGCCCATCCGATTCAACATAAGTAGTTCAAAATAACGCGAATTGCATCTCCCATAGCATTAAATCCGAGCACTGCCAACATAAGGGCAATTTCAAGCAAGACTGTCAATCATTTTGCACTCGCAAATTGGCGTATCCACGCGCAACATGCCGCCCGAATGCCACGGCGAACCGACCTCGTATCGGAGGACCACGGCGTCTCCAGCGCTATCGCCCGCTGCACTGATACTGGTAAATCCTGACCGCATCGCGTAATTTCTTGAAAGACTAGCCGATGCGGTTCTTTTTCAAGCTTATCCTGCTAATCCTGTTCGGACTACCGCTTACTTTGGCTGCGGCAGTGTTTCTCGCCGTTGACTCTCGGCCGACGATCGAACGCGCTGCCGAAGTCACGCCAGCGAGCGTCGAGCGCGCCAAGCGCATTCTCGCTCAAAACGACCCGCGCAAGCTGAAACCCGGCGCGCTCCGGACGGTCACAGTCAGCAGCGGCGATCTCGATCTTGCGGCGAACTACCTAGCTCATCGATACGGCGGCGGCAGCGCTCGCGTCGGGCTGCAAACCGGCAGTGCCCGAATTGGCGCAAGTCTCAGAGTTCCGCGCCTGCCAGAGAGTCTATACCTTAACTTTGACGCGAAACTCGTGGAACAAACGTCATTGCCGCGGCTCGAAGCGTTACGCGTCGGTCGGCTCCCAGTGCCAAGTTGGATCGCCCATTGGGCGATTGCCAATGCCCCAAAGGCGTTCGGTTTGAACTTGGAAAAGGAATCATGGCAGAAAATAATCCGTCAGGTGGTTTTCAGAGAAGGGACAATCGCCATCACCTACGAGTGGCAAGAAAATGCGCTCAAATCCCTGCGCGCTATCGTCATTCCATCCGCGGATCGCGAACGGATCGCGATCTACCAAGAGTTGCTCGTTAGCCTCAGCCAAAAATATGTCGGTGGAAAGAAATCGCTCGTCGATTTCCTTGTACCGTTTTTTCAACTCGCCAGAGAACGCACGCCCCATAGCGATGCAATCGGCGAAAACCGCGCCGCGATTTTAGTGCTGGCATTCTATGTCAACGGCAAGAGCTTCGAGCGAATTTTGCCGGAGCTGAAATCACCGCGACGGCCTGTCCAGCACCAAGTACTGCTCAACCAGCGCGACGACTTCGCCCAGCACTTCATGGTTTCCGCGGTGCTTGCGGCAAATGCCGGCAGCCCCTTGGCTGACGCAATTGGCCTCTATAAAGAAGTTGCCGACAGCCGCGGCGGTAGCGGATTTTCGTTTAACGACATTGCTGCCGACCGCGCCGGCGTCCGCTTCGGCGAGAGCGCGGCAAAAAGCGCCATGGCAGAGAAACTCCAGACAAAGATCGCCGCCGGCGTCAATGAAAGCGACCTCATGCCCGCCACTGTGGACCTGCCGGAATTCATGCCCGAAACCGAATTTAAGCACCGATTCGGCGGCGTCGATGGAGTTGAATACAAAAAAATGATGGCGGAGATCGAGCGGCGGGTTGCAGCACTGCCGCTATATCGATGAGAGCCTAAAACATTGTGTCGGATAGTTCGTTGCTTGTCGGTGATCGAAGTGCGAGTTGTCATCATGTGAAAATCGGCATCCAGGTGACGGACTCCGTCATACCGTCTAAAATATCCAGCTCGATGGCGGGCCTGGATTCCGGCCCCGGACCGAGTCTAGGGCAGCCTCTGACCGGAATAACGGAATCGATCTGCGCGCTTCCACTGAATTGAATATTCAAGTCTCGGTAACCAAACCAGTTGAGGTTTGACAAAAATCGCTCTCCAACGCCTGCGTCGCCACTGTCTGATCGCCGATGACTAGAAAAGTATTTTGTCAGTATCCAAGCCGAGATGCTTCAATGCCAACATAGCACCCGTCCACGC
>DASSGE010000122.1:0-5476 GCA_035693605.1 Binatia bacterium | reverse complement strand
GGCTATGTGCCGTTCTCCGAGATGCTGAATTATCTCGCCAACGTCGATATCGGGGTTTACCCAAGGACTTGGGACCCGCCGCCGGCTCGGTTCAGTGTGAAGATCGCTCAATTTATGGCCGCAGGCATTCCGGTTGTATCGCGAGATCTCGACGAGAGTTTCATCATCAGAGAAGCAGCTTGTGGAATCGTCAGTAAGACGCAAGCAGATTTTATTCGGGCGATCGTCGAGTTGGCGCAATCTAAGCCAAGGCGCGCTGCGTTCGGAATCGCCGGGAAAAACTATGCAACGCAAAAACTCGACTGGTCTGTGTTGGTGCCGGCATATAAAAACCTTCTGCTGAGTTGACATCATGACTGGAAAAGTTTGTTTTCTTGGCGGAGCGCGCTATCGCCACCCTTTGGATCCGACGTCGGCCAAGAAATTCCGAGCCATGAGGTGTCTCGGCGAAATATTTGTGATCGGATTTTCTACGGATATGAAGCCGAGAATTTTTACCGAGCATGCGCGTTTTTACTTATTGCCCCAGCTGCCGCTGCCGGTGCTCCGTTATCTCGAACTGTTCGTAGTGGGTCCCTTGCTGATTCTTTGGGTGATTCTGTTTCATCGGGTTAGTGTGATTGTCGCCCAGAGTCCCTATGAAGGAATCGTCGCGGCATCGATGATCAAGATGGCTTCCTGGCTAGGCTGCCGAGTCGGCTTAGCCGTGGAGGTCCATGGAGATTTCGAGAACAGCCTGTTTGCGTATCGAAACATCAAGTTTTCCCGCATGTATAGATCAGTCATGAATCATGCGGCCCGTTATTCGTTGGCGCGAGCCGACGTGCTGCGCGCGATTTCGGATTCCACCAAGCAGCAATTGCAACGCTGGGCGCCGAATGCCGAGATCCTGCAGTTCTCTGCCTGGACCGACATCGAACCGTTTCTCGCGCGCGGGCGCGCAAGACAACCGGATCGGGCGAATACCATTTTATACGCGGGCGTGCTGACGCCGCTTAAAGGCGTCCATCACTTGATCGCAGCGTTTGGTCGGATCGCGGCGAGATTTGCGACTGCGAACTTAGTGATTGCCGGCGCAGATCAAAACAGAAGTTATGCCGCCAAGTTGAGAAAACAAGTGGTTGACGCGAATCTTGGCAGTCGGGTCCAGTTCATCGGCCACTTGCCTCAGGTGGAGCTGGCAGAGCGTATGGCTGAAGCTTCGGTTTTGGTGCTGCCATCGGAATCCGAGGGCTTCGGTCGAGTACTGCTCGAAGCGATGGCGGCCGGGACGCCTGTGATCGGCAGTCGTGTCGGTGGTATTCCTGAGTTGATCACCGACGGCGGCACAGGGTTTCTGATCGGCCCCGGCGACGAGGCAGCGCTCGCCGCGAAGCTTAGTTGGTTGTTCGACAATCGCCAGCAGGCGCGCCAGATGGGGCAAGTTGCGCACCAGTTCGCAGCACAAATGTTTACCACCGAAAGATATCTTCAGGGGTATCGTGAGGTTTTTGCGTTGGCTGAACAAGCCACCGAGCGGAGCGGGCATGCGGCTTCTGCTCTTTAATCTGGCGACCGACGCGGACGATACCGTATTGGGATTTACCACGGGCTGGATTCGCGCGTTGGCTGAGCGAGTCGAGTTCGTGCAAGTGGTTACGATGCGTGCCGGACGATGCAGCCTGCCCGGGAATGTTCAAGTTCATTCCGTCGGCAAGGAAAAAGGTTACAGCGAGCCGCGCCGGCTATGGGAGTTCTACAAAATACTGGCCCGGATTCTGCGCCAAGAGCGAGTTGACGTATGTTTTTCCCACATGAATCCGCTTTTTACCGTTCTCGCGGGTCCGATTCTGAGAATCAAAAAAATACCCATCTTTACGTGGTACGCCCATCCCAAAGTGACGCGAATTTTAAAGCTCGCCCATTGGTTTTCCGATCATATGATTACCAGCTTATCATCGTCATATCGCTACCGGCACGACAAGCTGATCGCGATCGGACAAGGGATCGATACAGAATTGTTTTGCCCGGATGCGCCGGCAGCGAAGGCCGGTTGTCCAATTATTCTTTGTGTCGGGCGCCTGTCGCCCGTCAAAGATCACCCAACACTGATCAGAGCGGTGGAGTGCCTAAGCCGGGTATGGAGCAAGCGTTTTAAAGTGATCATTGTCGGCGACGAGGCTACGGCGCGAGATAGCGAGTATGTGCGATCGCTGCACCGTCAGGTTAGAGAATTAGGGTTGGAAGACATTGTTGGCTTCGAAGCCGCGGTGCCGCCCAATAGGCTCCCGGCCTGGTATCGTCGGGCGACCGTGTACGTAAACATGACGCCGACGGGTTCAGGCGATAAAGTCGCCTGGGAAGCGATGGCCTGCGGTCTTACCTGCGTCGTTGCCAATGATGGATTTAAGGATACCTTGGGCATCTATGCAGAGAGCTGCGCGTACACGTACGGAAACGCGGAACGATTAGCCGAACGGCTCGAGTGGGCGCTATCGCTCTCACAGAGTGAAAGGGTTGCGATCGGCGAGTATCTTCGCAAACGTGTCGAAGCCATGCATGGTCTCAGTCGGCTCGCGCAAGCGCTTGTGACATTGTTTGCGGCGTCAACGTCCGGCAATAATTCTTGTTGCCACGCCGCGGCTAACCCGAGCCGTTAGAGTCCAACGAGTGCTTAGAGTCGCACAAGCCAATCTTAGCGAGCGGTATAGGCCGGCTGTGGTAAGCCACAACCGTGGTACGTTCACCGTTTGGATCTCCGCGCTCGCGCTGACATTGGGAATTATTGCTTTCGCCGCACAGCATGAAGGGCTGCTGTTTTGCTTCCAACTTGTCGCGGTTTTGGCGATTGGCGTTGCAGTCGTCCTGACCTTGAATACTTGGAGAGATCCCTTCAATCCCCTTTGCTTGATCATTGCAGCCGGATTCGTCCGGTTCTTACTGCCAGGGGCTCTGGTTCTGAGCGGGGCGGAACTTTCGGACGAAGTGAGCGCGTTCTTCAATTCGCTAAAATTGACTTATCACGATTGGCAGTGGGGATGGGCTCTTGCGCTCATCGGACTTTCCGGTGTCGTCCTCGGGTGGCTGTTAGTTCAAGGCGAAGTTGCCGCGCATCCACGCCTCAGGCTACAGCTCATCGGCAACGGATGGGCGGCCGGTATTGTCGGATTTGTCATTGGAGCTCTCGCGCTTCTGGCCTTCGTACTTTCCAATGCGTCGATAGGTGTCATTCTGACGGGCGGATTTCGCGGAACAGTCATTCAAGCCGGTAGCGGCAAGTTTTTTTTCCTTGCGTATATGCTCATCGCCGGCAGCGCGCTGCTTAGCTGCGATCTTATGAATAAGGGGCGGGGCTGGATTGCATTGGCCCCTGTGATCATGGCCGGCCTGTTGTACGGTGTGCTCGGAGGGCGAGCTCGAGCCATGACCCCTATCGCGGCAGGAGTACTTTTAGTTTGGTATTTCAACAAAGACAGGGCTTCCTGGCCAAAATTAAACATTTCTCCGCGCTACATCCTATTCTTGCCACTCATGATTATCGGCGCCCTTTGGCTCTCTTATGTCGGGCTGCTTTACCGGGGAGAACTCGGCGTCAGCGCAATTTCGCACGCGATGTCACTGAATCAATTTTGGCAGCATATCCAGGGCAGCATATTCACGGATTTGGGCCAACTGCACGCGCTTGCGGGTGCGGTGGCGATTGGCCCGGGAGTTCTTAACGGCGACACCTTCTATGGCGCGTTATCCTGGCCATTAAATTCGATTTTGCCAATTCCTGGGCGAAGTGCCGGTGTCTTTATCGTGGAAGAGCTCGCTGGGTTTGGAAAAAATCAGGAAAAGTGGGGCGTCAATGCCTCGTTGATTGGAGACGCTTACTTGAATTTCGGTCTGGGAGGCGTCGTCATCGTGACCCTGCTCCTCGGCGGTTTGCTTAAGCATCTCTATCGAAAATTCCGCAATGGAAATTTACACGGCGCAATCTATTGTGTCTCGTTGCTTAGCGCTGTGCAGGCATTTTGGGTATCCATCGATGTTTGGCCGCAAGCCTTATCTACCGTGAGTTTTATGATGTTTTTGATTTGGCTCGGCAGCAGTTTACTGCAACTGCGCAGGGCTTCACGCCGCTATTCATGAAAGTTCTGCGCTGGATAGACATGCTTTCAACTGGTGGTCCAGGGCTGAATTTCTCGACAGTTTTCCGCTCCTCGAAGCGTCTCGATGTTGATGGGGCCATCGGGAGTTTACGCGAACCGGTGCACGACGCGGGCTCGCTGCAGGCCGTCACGCTGGCGTTCCACGCCGAAAAACTTCACGACCAGCATGTGTGGAAAAAGGTTAAGCGGGTCGCCGAGTGGATGGCACAACAAAACATCAAGGCGACATTCTTTGTTTATCCCCTTCGTGCGGCGGTGGCTGGCAAAAGCATCGCTGAGCGCGTGCAACGGCTTGGTGCTTTGGGCCATGAGATTGCGCAGCATACGCATTTCTATGCCGGGGTGAAAATTGCGGAGCATGAGAAGCTTGATGACTTGAGCGAAACGAACGTTGTCCATTGCCTGCGCAGAGACTTCGAGACGTTGATGAATTTCGGTTTCTCGCCGAAGGGCTTTAGCGCAGGCTCGTGGTATATCAACGATGCCATTCTCGATGAGCTCGTGGCATTGGGATTCGTCTACGATTGTTCGGCGCAGTTTCCAAGGCCCAACGCCTCACCTGCGGGTCCAAATTACCGTTGCCTCAGACGACCTCGGTACTATTCAAAGGGCGATGGACGACTCCTTTGTCTCCCGACCACCTGTAGTCTGGGCGAATGGTTCAAATGGGGCGGCAGGATGAGACGTGAGAGCGATCAGTGTTACCAGATCGTTTATCTGCATGATTATGACCTTTTGTCCCCCAAGTTGGATTTGTTGCTCTTTTGCTTTCTTCGGCTGATCAAATGGAAGGTTCTCGGGGAATCGGTGAGTGTCGCGGAGTATTGCGTAGCTTCGGGAGGGTCCAACTCGTGAATGGAGCGTCCGAGAAATACAGTTGCTTGGCTGACGGATTCGCCGAACGGACCTGGGCCAATCTGGCCTTTGACATGCGCAGGCGGTTACTGCTTGCAACCACTTGGGGGAAAAGTCTTGACGCTGGAGATTCTGTCGTCGAGTTCGGCTGCGGGGACGGTTATTTGGCTCAGCTTCTGGTTCAAGAGGGTTTCGATTACCGGGGGCTGGATATATCTCCGAGTATGGTCGCTGCGGCGCAACGGCGACTGTCGCGGGCGGAGCTGGCAGCCAGTTTTCTCGCGGTAGATGTCGATCAGGTTTCTCTAACTCAGTCCGTCGATGCGGCGGTTTCGTATATGGGAGCTTTCTTTACCTTCATTCAAGATCCGCTAACGTTACTGCAGAGAATCCGACCGTACATTCGAAAAAAAATTATCGTGGATCTCAATCCGCGGCAAGGCATCACGATACCGAATGCGATGGATATGTTGAAGGCCGCGGGTTTT
>DASSGE010000121.1:0-3053 GCA_035693605.1 Binatia bacterium | reverse complement strand
TGTAAAAGTGTTTCATTTGATCGCTGAGGAGGTCGATCATGCCTTTGACTCAGGATTGAAAGCCAAGTGTTGGGGATTCAACGGCCGGGTCAACAGTACGGTCATCGAAGCCGTCGAAGGCGAGCGGGTGCGCATCTACGTGACCAACCGGTTAACGGTCGCAACCTCGATCCATTGGCATGGTTTTAATCTTCCGAACGGCATGGACGGCGTCGGCGGCCTCACACAGCCCTACATAAAGGCCGGCGAGACGGCGAAATATGAATTCACACTGCGCCAGTACGGCACGCAAATGTTTCACTCGCATCACGATGAGATGACTCAGATGGGCATGGGGATGATCGGCATGTTTATCATCCATCCGCGGCATCCGCGGCCGGAGCACCACGTCGACCGGGACTTCTCGCTAATGATCAGCGAGTGGGCGATTCCGGCTGGAAAATCCCGTCCGAATACACTCGAAATGACCGACTTCAACGTCCTGACGATTAACGGCAAAGTCTTTCCGTCTACGGCGCCGTTGGTCTGTAAGACCGGCGACAAGGTGCGGATTCGTTTAGGCAACCTGGGCGCGACCGATCATCACCCGATGCACATCCACGGGCATCATTTCCGCGTAACCGCGACTGATGGAGAGGAAATACCTTTGTCCGCCCAGTGGCCTGAATCAACCGTGCTGGTCGCCGTCGGACAGACACGCAATATCGAATTCATTTCGGACGCTCCCGGCGACTGGGCTTTTCACTGTCACATGACGCACCATGTAATGAATCAGATGGGACACGACTTTCCCAATATGGTGGGAGTCAATCCACAGGGACTGGACGAAAAATTCCGGCCGCTGCTGCCGGCGTATATGACCATGGGCCACACCGGCATGGACATGGGGAAAATGGCGGAAGTTATGCCGTATCCACGAAATACCATATCGATGAAGGGCGCGTCGGGCCCGTTCGGCGACTACATTTCGATGGGCGGATTATTCACGATCATGAAAGTGCGCAATCAATTGAAAAGCTACGACCAGGATCCCGGCTGGTATGAACACCCGCCTGGAACCGTGGCTCTCAAAGCAACCGACGAGGAGCTTCGCCGCGATGGAATCGATGTAGGCAAGCTAGGGGTCGATCGTAACGATAAACAGCCTGCCGAAACCAAACCCAATGGTCATGCCGGCCATTAATGGTTCGGAACGTCCATGATCCGACAATCCTTCAGATCGGGCCGATGAAAATTTACGGCCTTGAGGTTGTTTGGGTAGTTGGCGCTCTCATGGCGGTTTGGCTTCTGCAATTGCAACTCAAACGTTGCGGCCACGACAGGCAGCCCGGCGCAGCGATGGTTATGAGTACCGCCATCGCTGGAGGAGACAGATCGGCGTCGGTGATAAGCCACGCGCGTGACTCCGGGTGATTTCACGGGAGAATTTCTGACGGGAGTGGCAGTTTGGTTCACAAAACTTTGGCATTTTTTCGGATTAGCCCCGGTGAAGAGTTCCGGGTTGCGGTCGTCGCCGCGCTGCTTTTCTTGCTGATTGCCGCCAACAATCTCATCAAGATTCTTCGCGACAGCATATTTCTCGGTCATCATTCCGTGGCGGAGCTGCCTTATTTATATATTCTCGTCGCCATCTTCGCTAGCGTGACTCTTGCAACGTACACGAGATATACCGCACACCTCTCTCTTGTCCGGCTTATCTTAGCGACCAATTTAATTGTTGTTTTAACAATTGCCGGCTTTGGGCTTCTCTTGACCTACGTTGATCACGGCTGGAGCCATTATGCGTTTTACATCTGGTCGGCGATGGTGACCGTTATCGCTGTCGCCCAGTTGTGGACTCTCGCCAACCAAATATTTAACCCGGACCAAGGTAAGCGGTTATTTGGCCTCCTCGCCGCAGGCGGAACGATTGGCGGAGTAGCGGCGGCATTCTGCGCTAAATGGACGATCTACCTCTCGGTCGAGAGCAATCACTTGCTCTGGATGGTTGGCGTTTTTTACGTGACGGCTTCCGTTTTGTTGGGTTTAAGTCGGCGAAGGTTGATGGAAACGCGGTCTGTCAAGGAAGTTGTCTCGGCCAAGAACGACGACGCCGAAAGTGGCGATAGCATCTTAGCCCGACTCGGCGCTTCTCGATATCTGAAAACCATCGCTGCGGTTATTCTGGTCTCCGTGATCGTGTCGACTCTCATTGACTTCGAACTCAAGACGGCGGCGAAAGAAATGTATCCGTCCAGAACCGCTCTTGCTGGCTTCTTTAGCTCTTATTACGGCTGGCTCAACGTCGCGACGTTATTCTCGCAAGTGATACTGACGAGTAACACATTGACCAAGTTGGGCCTCAGTAAGAGTCTATATTTGACTCCAGCCGCGCTACTGACTGGCGCTGGGGCGATCATGATCTGGCCCGGCCTGCTTGTGGCCGCGTTGACACGCATTGCCGACGCCACGCTGCGCAACAGCATTCACCGCAGCAGTATGGAGATCATCTATATGGCGCTGCCGGCAGGCGTCATAAGATCCATAAAGACCTTTCTCGATGTCGTGGTTGAAAGAGTCGGCGACGCCAGCGCTGGCTTCATCATTTTGTTCTTTAGCCTTGCGTCAGTCGCGAGGTACAAAGCCTACGTTCATATTATTTGCGTGGTTTTGATTCTTGCCTGGATCGTGCTCATTAAATTTCTCCGAACGGAATATACCGATTCGGTACATAGTGGATTGCAGACTGGCCAAGCTTCGCTGGAAATAGATTTAGTTTCGTCCGATCGGGTAACGCGAACTTTGAGTGAGTAAGTTCAAGCTCTTGTAACATCGCAATCTGAAGCGCGCTGTATGAAATATAAGCGATTCTTAGCATCTTCAGCTGCTATAGCTCTTGTGGCTTCCTGTTCCATCAATCCCCATCGAATGGACCTGAGCCAAGCGGTTCAGAGTGCGAAGACGCCGGGCGCTCACGAAGCCTTGGCAATCCATTATGAAGAAGCGGCCAAAAAATGCAGGCAAAAGCGAACGAGCATAAAATAGTACTCGCCCAGTACGAGGGGAGGGGTCTC
>DASSGE010000120.1:0-2045 GCA_035693605.1 Binatia bacterium | reverse complement strand
CAAAACCGCCGGTCGCCAATTCGGAGCCAAAGCGCCGGCAGCAGGAGTAAGAGCCAAAGAAAATCGGGCCGGACAAATTCCAGCTGGGCAAACCAGTGATTCATGATCGTTGTGCCATCCAGCGCACGCCGCGCCAAAGTTTTGGCGATGGCATACGCGGGCTTAAGAACCATTCGAGCAACAGCAGCGCTAAACAGGCGAGCAAGAGGTAAGGCCAGAAAGAAAACAACACCGACGCGCTGGTGTCACCCTGGTTACTGCCGCCGATAACGATCGGTCCTGGTACACGGAGGTCCGATTCACCGCGATCGAGCAAATTACGGGCGAATAGTTCAGCTTTAACACCGCGTTTCAGTTGATAGACGCCTTGAAAAAATGCCCCGCCAAAGAACGCCGCTCCCGGTTTAATCGCCAGGCTTTTGCCGCCCGGCAAGATAATTCGATCGCCGCTTTGCACTTTGCCGAGAAAAATCGCCTCGCCGGTGGATTGGCTGTTGCCGGCTCGGCTGTCGAAAAACCAGTCGAGTAGATTCAACGTAAACACCGACATGGGCAAATTGTCGCGGCCCAAATAGGGAAACGGATCGAACCCAAGAGTGAGGTATCGCACGCCTTGCCGCTCGGTGGCGAATGCCAATGGACCGGCGGCGCTGTCGATGATGATGTCGCCGGCAGTTTGCGGTATGAGCGGGCGCGCGTAAGTTGGCCGAAGCAAGTTAAAGTTTACATAGCGCGTGAGCACATGCGGGTCGCGCCAATTCGAAGCCGTCACGTTATTCACTGGCGCGCCGAGATCCACCAATGAACTGCTCTCGGGCGGCAGAATGAACAGCGCCGCCGTATTCGGCAGTGCCGCCGGCGTAGCGAAATGATAGATCTCTAATCCGTAATCGACGCGGTCAGCTTTGTCGTACTCACTCGGCCCGATAGTATCAATTTGCACGCCGGGGATTGCTTTCAAACTTTCCAACTCTCGGGGTCTTGGCGTAATTCCTAATATGCGCAAATTGCGCGAGGCCGGCGCCACGGCAAAGCGCCTATTGTCCAGAGCCAGAGCATCTCGGTTGGCGATCTCGGCCTCATAAGCGGGATGGTCGGCGAAACCCTCGAACGAAACTGAAGCAGTCTTGCCGCTATCGACATCGATTGCCCGGTTGGCCAGTTCGATGCCATTGCCTTTTAGAACAATTTTCAATTTTTCAGCCCGCTCAGAATAATTAGCAACCTCCACCAGAGCTTCCAAGCGCGTGTTGGCTAGTGAGGAGCGCTGTATTTCCAAAGCTGTAACGGCGAAATTAGCGCGCGGCCGACCCACCGTGATCACGCGCGCACCAGCGCTTTGGCCGCGCGCTGGGTGGTCGGTAATCAAATAAATGCGTTCATACTTCCTCTGGCGCGCCAATTGTGAAAGCAAATTGTCATAATCTACTGGTGGTTCGGCCAAATCATACGGTACTTGCGCAGCGATGATTCCGGTCGCTTGAGCGGGGGAGAGCGACGTGGCATGGATTTTTTCCAGTCTTGGCGTGGTTAGAAAAAGATCCACCTTTCCGGCGGGGCCGAGTTCGCCGACGAGCGACATTGCGCGTTCTGCCGCCAACGCAAAGCGGCTCTTGCCGTCTTCGAGAGCCTGCATGCTCGCTGAATTATCTAAAATCACGGCGATGCTAGTTGGCCGAATCGAAAACACCGGTTCACTCAAGGCGAAAATCAATAATGTCAATAGTAACAGTTGCAGAAAGAAAATCGGCGGCAAGTTAATGCGCCCCCAAGGTTTCACACTCGCCGCTTCGCCGCTTTCGAGAAATAACAGGAGGCTCGAGAACGCCATGCGCTGCGCTTTGCGCCGAATCAAATAAGGGATCAGCAGCAGCGGCAATCCGAGCAGACCGAACAGGGCGATGGGGTTGAGAAACTCCATTGGTTTACTTGAATAAGCCGATGGCTGGCAAGGTGGCGAAGACGAATTCGCTCAGATCGCGATCAGTGACGTAGAGCGAATAGTGAATACCGCTTTGATGGCAGAAACTGCGCAGTTCGGCGTT
>DASSGE010000119.1:0-9700 GCA_035693605.1 Binatia bacterium | reverse complement strand
CAGCTGCAACGCCGAGCCAGAGATCTCGTAGACCTGATAAAGTCCCGCGACGTTGCGGACCTGGATCGCCACCGCGTTACAAACGCTGGCGATCCACATGAGGCGGTAGTCGCGAATGGTCAGTGACGCCCACGGGCGCGTCGGCGCGGCCTCAACGCTCGCAGCTATTTCTTCGGACTTTGCCAATGGGACGAGCTGGATAAACTTGAGAGTTAGGAAAAGCTATAGCGCGAGTGGGTTAAAATTGCGATGGGGTAGGCGAGGCGGCGAAGTGGCGTATCCACTTCGCCGCCTTTTTATTGCTGTTTATCCGATGGCTGCTTGGTGCTTGTCTTCCAAGACGCCCTGATGCTCGGCTTGCGCAAGCACGGCTTCGATAGTCTTTACCAACTGACGCGCCGCGTCGACACTTAGTTCGACCGCTACCCGTGCGCCCGGGCCTTTAGATTCATCAACGAAGTCGATGTTGAGCGCGTGCTCGAGCGGCATGCCGTAGGGATGATCGTAGGAGACATGGCACTCTTTGAGATCGATCCACTCTTGGCCTTGTTTGCCGCGGCCGTAGATTTTTGCTTGATGCGTAATACTTGTACACATATTCAAACTCCTCCGCTGTCTACTTTAAGTGTTTCTCACAGAAGGACAGGACCTTCTTCCAACCATCGACCGCCTGCTCCTGGCGGTAGGCCGGACGATCGTAATAGAAGAAGCCATGGCCGGCGCCGTCATAACGATGAAACTCGTAGTTCTTGCCGTGCTTCTTGAGTTCGGCTTCATGCTGGTTAACCTGCTCGGGTGAGGGCGATTTATCATCGTTGCCGAAAAGGCCGATCATCGGGCAGGAGAGATCCTTGGTATAGTCAATTGGCGCCACCGGCTTTTTTGGGGTCAGTTCTTCTTGCTTCATGACCACGCCGCCGCCCCAGCATTCGACCAGCGCGTCAATGCCTTTGGACCGACAGGCCGCGAGAAAACCATGGCGGCCACCCGAACAGGTGCCGAAGACGCCGACCTTACCGTTCAGGTAGGACTGTGATCGGAGCAGCTTGTTGGCGCCATCGAGGTCGCCCAATACCTGCTCGTCGGGTATGCCGCCGGCAGCGCGCACCTTGGCGCCAACATCTTCCGCGGTGCCATGGCCGTCGCGGAAATACAGATTGGGGGAAATCGTTACATAGCCATGATGGGCGAAACGGCGAGTGCATTCGCGATACCATTCATCCCAGCCGGGCGCGTGGTGAATCAGCACCATCCCGGGGAATGGTCCGGCGCCCAAAGGCCGGGCCATATAAGCATTGATAGTTTCGCTTTTATGACCTTGCATCGTCACGGTTTCGGCAAGCATGCCTTCATATTGATTGGTTTGGTACATCTACTGTCTCCTCCTTTAAGGTTTCGCTAAGATCAGAAGTCATTAATACGAAATGCCCAGCACCTGCAACCATTTGACGGTGCTTTTGCCCCGTAAAAAATTCCCTGTTTTTGGTCTTGCACGCGGCTGGGCTCTTAAGTTAAGCTTTTTCTACACATCAGTATGGGGCCTTCTGATAGTGACATATAGAAGTAAAGTTGAAGGTCTAGGGCGTCTTACCTTGCAGTTCGGTGCCACGCGGACAATCCGACCAGAGCGTGACTCTCATTCCATGTTCTGCTGCCAGCGGTGATCAGTTCTCAGGGCAAAGACCATAACAGATGTTTAGAAGGAGAGAGCATGAGCAGTAAAATTTACGTGGGTGGTTTGCCGTACGCGACCACGGATGCACAGCTACAGGATCTGTTTGCGGCCCACGGCGCGGTGGAGTCGGCAAGGGTGATCACGGATAAGTTCACTGGACGTTCGCGCGGATTCGGTTTCGTCGAAATGTCGAACGCCGACGAAGCGCAAAAGGCTATCCAAGCGCTTAACGGCACAGACTTCGAAGGCCGTAACTTGACGGTCAACGAAGCGCGGCCGCAGGAACGCCGTTCGGGCGGCGGTGGCTTCGGCGACCGCGGCGGCGAACGCCGCGGTGGCGGCGGTGGTGGTGGCGGCGGTGGCCGCAATCGCTGGTAGTCTTCAATCTCTATTTCCATTCAACGAAAAGGGGCGCTAGGTCGGGGCGCCCCTTTTGTTTTTATCAGACCTTCGCCACGAGGGCACAAAAAACGCGAAGTCGGAATAACAACTATTCGAGGCCGTCGTGAACTTCGTGTCCTTAGTGGTGAGATCGGTTTTCCTCACCGGGCAAATTTACAACGTTGGTAATCAACTCGATTCTTGTCGAACGACATGGAAAGCATTTCTCTAGAAAAATTGCCTTTGCTGGATCTTCACGGCAAGCCGGCCAATCTCACCGAACAGTTCGACAAATATCTTCTGCTAATTTTTCTGCGTCACCTGGCTTGACTGCCTTGCCAAGCGCACCTCGGCGAGGTGCGCCAGCACCATGCCGATTTCGACCGCCGTGGCGTCAAGGTCGCGGTCATCTCCTTTGCCGATCCGGCCATGCTGGTGCGTTATCAGGAGCATCATCAGTGGCCGTTCACGATGCTCGCCGACCCGGAGCGCCAGGCGTATCATGCGTTCGCCTTGAAACGGTTGTCTTGGTTTCAAGTGTTTTCGCCGGCAGCTTTGAAGTTGTATTGGAAACTGCTGCGGGGCGGCATGAGGCCGGAGCATTACGAGGGCGACGATATTTATCAGTCCGGCGGCGACTTTCTGATCGATCGCAAGGCAAATATCTTGTTCGCTCATCGCAGCCAAGACCCCGCCGACCGCCCAAGTGTAATAGAGTTGCTGCAAGCGATTGACAGCGTTCTGGGCAACCCGTAGAAGCGAAAGATCGAAAAGACAGATCATGGGGGAAATATGGCCAATCCGAAAATCACAATCGCGATATCGCACTATGACCGGCATGTGCCTTTCTTCGACGGCACGGTAAAAACCGAGGGCATCGACTTGAACGTCTTGATCGTCGGCCAGTCGGACCGCCAGCGCGACGGCGAGGACCGCCATGAGCGGATGTTGCAAAAAGGCGAATTCGATGTCGCTGAGGTTTCGTTGTCCTCGTATCTGATGGCCAAGAGCCGCGCCATGCCCTTCACGGCGATTCCAGTGTTTCCGCGCCGGCTGTTCAGTCACTCGCAAATGTGGATCAACGTCGACGCCGGCATCAACGAGCCTAAAGATCTGATCGGCAAAAAAGTCGGCCTGCACAGTTTTCAAAATACCCTGGCGACCTTGTCCAAGGGCGACCTGCAAAGCGAGTTCGACGTGCCCTGGCGCAAGGTTCACTGGCTGCTCAGCAAGAAAGACAACATCGAGTTCGAGCCGGAGAAAGGCGTCAAGATCGAGCAGCTCGCCGCGAGCGCCAATGTCGGCGATATGCTGGAGCGGGGTTAGATCAGCGCCATGATGACGCCGCACCCGCCCAAGCCGGTCCTGCGCGGCTCGAAGAAAATCAAACGGCTGTTCGCTGATCCCAAGGCCGAAGATTTAAAGTATTACAAAAAAAACGGCTTCTTCCCGATCATGCATGTGGTCGCCTTCAGAGACGACGTGCTAAAAAAATATCCCGAAGCCGCCGCCAGCCTGTTCAAAGCGTTCGGCGACGCCAAGAAGATCTGCCGCGAGTTCTACGCCGACCCCAACTGGTCGTGGCTCGCGTGGGGCCGGCAGGCGTTCGAAGAAGAGGAGAAGTTGTTAGGCGATCCCTGGCCGCTGGGTTTGGAGAGCAACCGCGCGAACCTGGAGCGGTTCGTCGGTTATTCTTTGGATCAGGGATTAATGGCGAAGAAGATGGCGGTGGAGGAGTTGTTTATGCCGCTGAACGGAGCACAAGCATAACACTTACGTCCGCCGAGATTTAAGTTTCGATCATGAAGCCTAGTAAAACTTTCCGGACGCTACAAATTGTCAGAGAACTCGAAGAGCTGCTGCATTGCCTAGATAAATCCGACTATCGCTTGAATACTCGACATTGTTGGCCGCGATGTACAACCGAAGCGCTAATTGGGTCGTTATCGCTGTTTGGAATCAAAAGGTTTGTATTTGCACCGCTCGAATTGAACGGGTCATTGCCGTTGAGCTTGAGCTCTTGGCAGCCTTGCCACCAGCCGTAGACAGTGGCGACGACGTTTGGGTGTAGGGAGTCATTGAATTTGGCTTTCAAGTTTACCTTGCCGTTGGCATTTTCCAAGGTGATCCAGTCGCCGTCGGTGATGCCTTTTGCTCTGGCTGTGCTCGAATGGATCTCGACAAAAGGCTCTGGTACGAAGCGGCGCAGGCGCGGAATGTTACGGTGTTGTTGGTCGCAGAAGTGGATGTCGCGGAAGAATGTCAGGGTGAGCGGGTAGTCGATGTTTTCTGATTCGTTCTTCATGAATTTTGGAATGGGCGGGTAGCCCGCGCCGGCGAACCGTATCGAATAAATTTCGATTTTGCCCGTTGGTGTGTTGAAGCCTTTGGGCTGGCCGTTCGCGGAATCAATTTTGGCAAACTTTCTACGATGTGTTGTGACCGAGGCGCGCATTCCGATTGAGCTTGCTCGCAGCTGTTCGGTGGTCAGACCCGACGGCGCCAGTTGATGGGCGAGCGCGGCCTCGATATTTCCATCGAAGAACTGTTTCGTTAGGTCCAATCTTTTGGCCAAGTCGAAGATGATCTCCACTTCGGAGCGCGATTCGCCGACAGGTTTCGCGACGGCGGGGCGCAGCTGCACCCAGTTCATCGTATCCTCGGCGATCTCCGAGAATGGCAGCAAAGCGTCGCGCTCCCAACACGTAGTTGCGGGCAGCACTAAATCGGCGAAATGTGCGCTGGGGTTGAGTGCGGTGTCGACATGGACGTAGAAGTCGAGCTCTTCTAGAGCCGCTTTGCCGCGCAGCGGGTCGCCGTGGCCGAGGAGCGGATCGGTGCCGAATAAAACTGCGGCTTTGACGGGGTATGGTTTGCCGGTGAGGATGGCGTCGTAAACTGTGTCAGCTTGGACGAGTCCCGGATCGGACGGCGGTCCGAGCGGATG
The DNA here is from genome assembly GCA_035693605.1 of Binatia bacterium. Taxonomy (GTDB): domain Bacteria; phylum Desulfobacterota; class Binatia; order UBA9968; family UBA9968; genus DP-20. Next base: position 4,697 of record DASSGE010000119.1, on the reverse strand, counting down.
TCGGCCGAGGCCGAGGCGCTTTGTTGCTTGTTCCGTCGATAAGAGTTCCCGGCCATGGATGGGATTTGTCGGCGTCGTTGCAAATAGCATGTTGCCGCCGCGCTCGTCGTATTGTCCGGTGAGCGCGTAGAAGATGCAGACGGCGCGGTTGGTTTGCATCGCGTCGTTATCTTGTTCGAGACCGACCCAGGTGCAGTAGCTCGATGGTTTCTCTTGGGCGAACAGCCGGACCGCTTTACGAACTTCTTTCGGCGGCACTGTGGTGATTTTTTCTGATCTCTCCGGCGCAAACTGCGCGACCGCTTCCTTCATCACTTCGAGCGCGGGTCTGCATTCTACGGTCGAACCGTCCAGCAGCTTTACTGAGTAACTGCCGAAGAGCGCCGGCGTCTTCGCGTGGTTGTGGGCATGCAATCCGCCACCCTCGTCCCACACCATCCACGTGTTAGGATTCGCGGTTGCGTGTATGTGAGCTTCCGTCAGCAATTGTTGGTTATCCAAGCGGACCAAGAAGGGGCCATTGGTCCAGGTGCGCGTGAAGTCGGCATCGAACAGCTTTTCTTCCAACATCACATGGATCATCGCCATCGCGAGTTCGCCGTCTCTACCTGGACAAACTTGCAGCCAGCAGTCGGCCTTGGCGGCTAAAGTTGTTTTGCGCGGATCGATGACGATCAACTTAGCGCCGCGATTGCGCGCGCGGCTGATGCGCATGGCTTGGGCCGGTGAGGTTGCCGGCGGATTGACGCCCCAGATAAGCATGCATTGAGTATTGTCGAAATCCGGCAGCGGCATGCCGCTGCCGTAGGTGTATTTCGAACCGACGCGGCGGTTCCAGGTACAAATATGATTGGATGTTAATAGATTCGGACTGCCAAACGCGTTGGCCAAGCGCTGCACCCAGCCATCGAAATCGATGGCTGCGCTGCCGGCGGTGGTGGCGCGCGAAAACACCACGGCTTCAGCGCCGTAATTGTCTTTGATGTCGCTAAGGCGCAGCGCGGCGAGGCTAAGCGCTTGCTCCCAGGTGATTTCCACCCAGCCGGGATTGGGATCGCCTTTGGCGCGGCTGCGCAGCAGCGGTCGTTGCAGCCGATCGGGCGAGTAGACGATCTCCGGCGCGGCAGTGCCTTTGACGCAGATACAGCCGTTGGGATGGTCCGGATCGGCATTGACCTGGCTGAGCCGGCCGTCTTTTACCGTCGCGACGACGCCGCATCGCGACGTGCACATGGCGCAGTAGGTGTGGAATTGTTCGGTGGCGATGGGACTATTCTCCGAAAGCGAAGCCGGTATTTACCACGAAAGACACGCAGACCACGAAGTTGGGAAAATTGGTCGCTCAAAACCTTCGTGTAGTTCGTGCTTTTCGTGGTGAGATGGAATCCTCTCACTCCGATGCTATCGGAACAGTTTCCTGATCATCTCGTTCACTTCGACTTCGCGTTGGCTCAGATCGACATCGGTCATCAGCAGTTTGTGCTGCTTGAGAATCTTGCCGTATTTGGAATCGATGTCGTCGCGGATCGGCACGCGGCCGTATTGGTTGATGACTTCCTGGCCCTCCTTGGTGAGCAGCCACTCGATGAACAGTTTGGCGGCGAACGGATGGGCGGGCTGCGATGGCAAGGAGGCTGCGACGGTGTAAGTGATCACCGGTTCGAGTCCGATCCAGTCGACCGGGGCGCCTTTGGTTTTCAAACTGTCGACGGAGTATTCGTAGACGCCTGCCATGATGGCGAACTCGCCGGCAGCGAGGAGATTCAATAGATTGGTATTGCCGGCCATGACAGGACCGTTTTGCGCCGCCAGTTTTTCCATGAATCCGCGGCCTTTGAGTTTGAGCAGCATGGAAAACCATTCGATCTTGGTGTTGTCGACGGCGATCATGTTTTTCCAACGCGGGTTCAAGAGGTCTTCGTAAGTCTTCGGTGCTTCGGCGCGCTTGACTTGGCGGGTGTTGAAGCCCATGAGCGTGCCGCTGGCGTACACCGACGTCCAGTAACCTTCCGGATCTTTGTATTGCGCCGGGTAGGACGCCGATTCCATCGGCACGTAGCGGCTCAGCGCGCCGCGTTTTTTCAAAATATGCGTCTCGATCGCGCTGGTATGGATGATATCGGCGAGACGCTGCTTGGCTTGTTCTTCGAGCAGAACGCGGGTGACCAACTTCTGCTTGTCGGTGCGAAAGTATTCCGTCTTGATAAACGGGTAGCGTTTATTAAACGCCGCCATGTACATTTGCAGCTGCTGTGCCGCGGCCGACGCGTAGATCACCAGTTTGGCTTCGGCCTTGGCGCCGGCGATGAGTTGATCTAAGGTTTGCGCCTGAATGGATGGCGCCAAAGCCAAACACCACAAGATTGTTGCGAGCCAAATTTTCATTGCGCCTCCGATTCTCCGCACCGTAGATGAGAGCGCCGGGAAGTGTCAACCCGCGAAACCTTTATTAGCGGTTAATTACCTACGACTCCTGTGGTAGCGCGAAACGAAGGGAATTCTCGCTCATTGGAAATGACCGATTTGGAGTGAGCCTCATCCCGAACGAACTGGGGATTGCTTTCGAACCCCAGCATCACCTTAGAGTATGGCGCGTCGACAACGGTGATTTTTTCCATTAGGATTGGAAGAAATCTTACGAGGAAGAAAACCTTATGGCTACTCCTGAATTCGTTTATCAAGATCCGCTGCCACTGGGGAAAGATAGCACCAAATACCGCTTGCTGACCAAGGATTATGTTTCGCTGACTCAGTTCGAAGGCAAAGACATTCTCAAGGTCGCTCCTGAGGGATTAACTTTTCTCGCCAATGTGGCGATTCGCGACGTGTCGTTCTTGTTGCGCACAGCGCACTTGGAAAAGGTGGCGGCGATACTCAAAGATCCCGACGCTTCGCAAAACGACCGTTATGTCGCGCTGGCAATGCTCCGAAATGCCGACACATCGTCGAAAGGGATTTTGCCATTTTGCCAGGACACCGGCACCGCCACCGTATTCGGAAAAAAGGGCCAGCAGGTGTGGACCGGCGTGAAAGATGAAGAGCATATCGCCAAGGGAATTTATAAAACTTACACCGAAGAAAATCTCCGCTACTCGCAGACGGCGCCGCTCAACATGTGGGACGAGGTCGACACCGGAACCAATCTGCCGGCGCAGATCGATTTAATGGCTACAGACGGCATGGAGTACAGTTTTTTGTTTGTTACCAAAGGCGGCGGGTCGGCGAACAAGACAATGCTCTATCAGGAGACCAAGGCGCTGCTCAATCCGGCGAGCCTGGAAAAATTTCTCACCGAGAAAATGAAGACGCTGGGCACCGCCGGGTGCCCGCCGTACCATCTGGTTTTCGTCATCGGCGGTACTTCGGCCGAAGCGTGTCTCAAGACCGTGAAGTTGGCGTCCACCGGTTATCTCGATCATCTGCCGACTACCGGCAATGCCCACGGCCGCGCCTTTCGCGACACAGAGTTCGAAGAGCGCATGTTGCAACAGGCTTACAAGTCCGGCTATGGCGCGCAGTTCGGTGGAAAATATTTTGCGCTTGATTTGCGAGTGATTCGTTTGCCGCGCCATGGCGCGTCCTGTCCGGTCGGCATGGGCGTGTCGTGCTCTGCCGACCGCAACGTCAAAGCCAAGATTAATAAGGACGGGATTTGGCTCGAGGAGTTGGAGCGCGAACCGGGACGTCTGATTCCCGAGGAGTATCGCGGCAAGTTTGCCGCCAACGTCGTCAAGGTCGACCTCAATCGGCCGATGAAGGAAATTCTCGCGCAACTGACCAAATATCCCGTCACCACCCAGTTGTCGCTGAATGGTACGATGATCGTCGCCCGCGATATCGCTCATGCCAAGCTGAAAGAACGTTTGGACAAGGGCGAAGGACTGCCGCAATACTTAAAAGCACATCCGATTTATTACGCCGGTCCGGCGAAAACCCCGGAGGGCCTGCCTTCCGGCTCGTTCGGTCCGACGACCGCAGGACGGATGGACTCTTACGTCGAATTGTTTCAGGCCAACGGCGCCGCGCTAATCACGCTCGCCAAAGGCAATCGGAGCCAGCAGGTCACCGACGCTTGTAAAAAATACGGCGGATTTTACCTGGGCTCCATCGGTGGACCGGCGGCGATTCTTGCCAAAGAGAACATCAAGAAAGTTGAGCTCTTGGAATATCCCGAACTCGGCATGGAAGCGGTCTATAAGATCGAAGTGGAAGACTTTCCCGCGTTTATCCTAGTCGATGATAAGGGTAACGATTTCTTCAAGCAGATCCTGCACTGAGGTCATTTCGCCCGCGCGCAGGGTCATGGCGCGCGGGCGGTTCGCTGTTGTTGCCGTTAATGGTTCTTTTCGGTTCGCAGGCAAGAATTTCACCGAGAGCCACAGCGCTGGCCGAGTTCAATAAATTCTTAATCAGGAACTCCTATGCTTGGCGTCTTCGCGTCTGCGCGAGGCAATTTCCGACCTTTGGGTCACCGGAGTTCCTCAAGCCCTCAATTTACAAGAAACTTTCTAAATCGAAACGGTCAGTACTCACCGAGCGGCCTTCAATGCGCACGTAGTCGCCGTTGCGCAAGCGATTGAACCTATCGGTGACCGCCCGCGGCGCATTGAACGCGACCGAGACCACGATCAGGCGGTTTCGCGAGTCGCGAATCTCGAAAGTGCCGCGGCGGCTGTCGACAAATTCAACTCGCCCTT
>DASSGE010000118.1:0-2950 GCA_035693605.1 Binatia bacterium | reverse complement strand
CGATGACAAACTTGACAAATCAGTTCGCTCTCCGGCTTCGCTGAACCGTGTTTGGCGGATACCGGCGTTGGCGCGCCTAAACGGCCTCATCGTACCGCCGCCGATGCGCCGCCGCCTTCGATGTCTGCGCGGCGAAAGCTTTTCCTGCTGGATGCCGAGCTGTCGACTGCACGCCGCAAATGTCGTGAATCAACTGCGCGGCAGCAAGGAGAAATCGGTGTGTTTCATCGGGTCGTAATCCGGTGCGATGGACCGTTCTTGGCGCAGGATATCCAGATAACCTCGGGCGACCTTTGGATTCATACGGCTGTCTTTGTTCAAGATGCTGATCAAAGTCCCGTAGGTGCCTTCGGCTTCTTGCTGGGTTACTTTGAACTTGTCGATGATCATCTTAATGCTATCCGCGCGGTTGGCGCGCAGCCATGCCAAGGATTCGACCACCGCCGCCACGGTACGGCGCACCGATTCGCGGTTGGTTTTGATCTCGTTTTGCGTCGTCACCAAGCCGACATAGGGGATATCGGCCAGTTCGCCCAGCGGCATGAATTTCTTGTACCCCAGTGATACCGCCTTGTCGTCGAACGGCGGGGTTACAATGGTCGCCACCACACGGTTGCTGGTCAAGGCGCGAAAACTATCGGCGGTGCCGCCGGTATTGATGGTAGTGATGTCCTTGTCCTTGATCTCGTACTTTTTGAGAAACGCCTGAAAGAAATAATAGGGCGATGTGCGGATACCGGAAAGCGCGACGGTCTTGCCGATCAGGTCCTGCGGCTTGTTGATGTCTTTGTGCGTAATCAAAACCCAAGGGGAGATGTCGGAAAAATTCATCAGAATCACCAAAGGTAAACTCGATACCGCGGCGGATATCCCGGTCGAAACCGAAGTGAGGTAGTTGATGTTGCCATTGACCAGGGCCTGCGGCTGGATCGAGGTGGTCATCTGGATGTATTCGGACTCGATGTTATATTTTTTATAGATGCCTTTCTCTTGGGCGACGTAGAAGGGCATGTAGGAAAATGCCAGGGATGGAAAGCCGATACGAATCTTGTACGTAGTTTCCGCTGCTAGCGATTGCCCCGCGACTACGATCTGAGCGACCAAGAAGACGGCAAAGAAAAAATTTCGCAGCATCATGTTGCGGCTCCTTACGCGTTGGCCGCCTGGGCTTTGCCGTTGTTCCAGCCTTGGCGGGCTGCCTTGAGCGCGTTGGCCTGCGGCAAATTCTTCAGTTTAAAGAAATCGACCGCGGTTTTGTTGAGCAGCTTTTCTTTCTGGCTGAAACTCAAGTCCTTGCAATCGAGCACGTCTTTAACCGAGTAGGGGAAGTGACAATCCCAGTGGCAATAATCCGATGCGTACATGACGGTGTTCTCGCCGTTGGCGGCAAATACGCGGTCTAAGCCGGTTTCTTCCGACTCGCAGGTTAGGGTAATCTGTTGGCCACGGATGATCTCGCTGGGCCGGCGTTTTAAGTCGGGCATCTGCGGCGCGAGTTTTTCAATATGCTCGTCGAAGCGTTCGGCCCAGAACGGCAGCCACCCGGCGCCACCTTCCATGAAGCCGACGCGCAGCTTCGGATAACGATCGAAGACCCCTTCGCCGATCATGTGCATCATCGAAAGCATCAATTCGAAGGGAAACGCCGTCATGTGGACGTAAACATATTTTCTCAAACGCTCGCTGCCGGCGCCCATGACTCCGGAGACGCCGGGAACACCGTCGTGGCCGGTCTGCGGATGGACGCTAAGCGGCATGTCCAGTGACTGGGCGCAGTCGTAAATCGGATCAAACATGCGATCGCCCATGTTGTTTAAACCGTAAACGTTTGTCGGCAACATCGCGGTGACGATGCCGGACTTGGCAAGAAACTCCAGTTCTCTGACGGCAGCGGTCGGGTCCTGACAGGGAATCAAGCCGACGCCGAGTAAGCGTTTCTTGTCGGCGGAGCAATACTCGATCAGCCAATCGTTGACAGCATGGCACAGCACCGCCGACAGCTCCTTGCTCATCAAGCCGTTGACGGTAAGGGCTATCTGAGTGCCGAAGAGAATCGCGACATCGATGCCTTCGGCGTCCATATCCTTAAGCCGCGCAATTGGATCGACCATTCCTTCGCGAAAGCCGCGCGCCTTTTCGGTCATTGGCGCGGAAACACCCGGTCCAAGCCCTTGGGAGGCGGACCACAGGCGGCCCTCGAGCAGCATGCGCGAGTTGCCTTCGTTGTCTTTCATGCGGATCGGCGCTTGCGAGCGCCATTTTTCCGGCATGCGCAGCCGCAGGTCGATATTTCCTTCATAAACATGGCCGTCGGCGTCGACGACTAATACGTTGTCAAAATTGTCCATGGCGATTTCCTCCAGTGTTTGCCGGCATCCAGAGACCTACCACAGCAAAAGTCCCAAGGGCAACCAATTTGGCCGCCAGCGTGACCGTGCCGGCAGTTTGAATACCGACGGTCAATTGGATATTCAACCAAGACAAATGCAAGCCATTCTCCGAGACTGCCGATCGGGTAAACTTCTATCCCGCGCCGAGGCGCTAGGCTTGGTCGACGCTGGCCCCGATCAACTGCGGGAGCTGCTGGTAACGGCGGCTGAGCTGCGTGACCGCCATAAGGGCCGCACGGTGACGTTCTCGCCGAAAGTTTTCGTGCCGCTGACCAACCTGTGCCGGGATTTTTGCGGCTATTGCACGTTTCGCAAGGCGCCCAGTGAGCCGGGCGCGAAAACCATGACGCTGGACGAGGTGTTGCGCGTGGTGCGCCAAGGCAAGGCGCTGGGCTGCACGGAGGTGCTGCTCAGCCTCGGCGACAAACCCGAGGCAATTTACCCGGAGATGAAACAGTTCTTGATCGCTCATGGCCATCAACGCACTCTCGACTACCTTCATGAAACCTGCCGCGTGGTCCTCGACGAGACCGGCCTTTTACCCCACGCCAATGCCGGTG